>NZ_JAKUFY010000040.1:0-48186 GCF_022663675.1 Bacillus cereus group sp. BfR-BA-01355 | reverse complement strand
TCTTCATATTCTCCTTTTGCTGCAGTTCCTGTATATGTTCCTTGTAGTGTGAATGTATTAAAGAACTTTGATTTATTTTTCTTCACTGATACATTTTTCAATTTTGCTTCCGCCGTTATTTCTGCCGCAATATCTGAAACTGGTTTCGGTGCATGATTTGCTAAATAATCGTCTGATACTAATGGTACGTTATATTTCTCACGATTATCAAATAGCATTTGCATATAATCTTGATATTCTTTATTTAAATTCGCATCTTTACTTAATGTAGAGCGATATGCATCATATGCTGTTACATCATTTTTCCTAATAAGATCATGTATTTTATCAAACATATCATATCTCTTATTGTACATATACGATTGTAAAGCAAAGGAATAATTATAGAAATCCCATGTTCCATACTTTGCATTTAACGTTCGCTCTGCCGTATAACGCTCTGCTGGGTTTGAAGATAATCCTCCTATAATACTCTTTCTCGGTACAACATTATCCGTTCTCGTTGCCCCTGCAAAAAATTCAGCATTCCCTTCTTCAAACCAAGATAATCTTTCATTTTCATATATTTTCCCTTGACCCCATAACCCTGGTACTTCATATCTACCTTGTAAATAATGCGTGAACTCGTGTCGGAATAATTCTTCTAAACTATAAATACTTTCTTCTGGCGTACGCTCATAAGTAAAGAACGTACCTGTTCCTTCTATATAAAGACCACCGTTATTCGTTTCATATCCGTACAATTGACGATTAAACTGATATTCTGCTGGGCTATTATAAATAACCATCGTTAATACATCATCAGGATTTCCTTTTTCTAAAGGTTGATCACTTTCAACCGTACGATGGAATTGTGCCTTCACTTCTTTTGCCGCCCAATATAAACGTTTTACTTTTTCTTCTGTCACTTTATCTCCAGCTTTTAAAACAATTGCCCCATCATCAAACATATACGTTTTTGGCAAATATTTTTTCTTTCCATCTTCTCTTATTTGATCTAAATTCACCACTTTACCATTTGCATCTTTTCCGCCATAATTCGTCGCGATTTGCTCAGCAGCTACGAAATATTGCTCCCCTAAATACGGATAAATTTTCATCGCATCTGTTACAACTTGTAATCCTTTCGTTCCTGTACTATGGAACGAACCGAGCCTACCTGTATAATAAATGCCATTATTAATAAGCCAACCGTTTTTTGCGGTAATCGTTCCCATTAATGCAAAACGACTTAGTTCATTAATATAACTATCTATTTTCTGATACCATACTGTATCTTTCGGTGCTTTCCTCGTATCGTACAAATACGATTGAATGTCGTAATCAACACCTTGCATAATATCGTAAATAGCATTTCCAGCTGAAAGATTATCTACTAATGTAGAGAAATTATCATTATATTGTTTAAAAATCTTTGCAGCCGATGTTATCGTTTCCACATCACTCGAAGCGTTTCCTATTAACTTTCCGTATGATGATACCACTCTATTTTGCTCTAATGTACCCAGCTTGAAATTTGAATTGTTAGCTATCGCTTTTAATGCAGGTAAGCATTTATCATGATAACTCCGTTCATTTAATTTACTAAGTTCCGAATTATAAAATCCTAAATAAAATCCTGAACGTAATACCTCTACTAATGTCTCAATCCCTTTTGAATCATCCTTCGTATAGGCTTGTCCTTGCTGCTTCAATTTATCAATAATTGCCTGCATTCTACTATCATTTTGATAGAATGCTAGACTGTCTGTATTAAACTGAAATAGCCCCGTAATTTGCTCCCAATCAATGGTTATAAGTAAATCTACTAACTGCTGATTGCTTAATTGATTTAATTCAGCAATTGTATAAGTTTTCGCTACAGCTAATTGCTTACTTTCCTTTTTTACCTCAGGCGGTCTTTGTGATAAATCAGCAAATTGTATCCTTTGCTCAAAAGACTTGCTTTCGAGCAATTTCGATGAATGAGCTAATTCTTGTACTGGTAGTTGTACACCGACTGGCTCCATTTTGAGTACATTTCGATAAGAAACTTGCTCTCCCTTAGTATCTTCTGCCAAACTTACCCCTTGAAAACTCCCTAACATTAAACTAGCAAAACTTACCCCTACTAACATTTTTTTTGAATAGCCTTTCATACTCTCCCCTACCTTACATTTTTAGTGTCCCGCTCCATTATTTTACTATTTTTACTTTTTGTCCTGTATTGAGAAAAAATAAGGGAACGTTCACATATGTATCCTTGCTGCGCAAAATTAGCACTTGACTTTATGTGCGTTTTATATCAAAAAAAGATAGATAATAGCAAAATTCCTGCTACATCTATCCTCGTTTTCAACACTATGATTTTAACTTTATAAACGTAACTTCCGGTAATGTTTGCATATACTGAATAAACTCATTCTTTTCTTCTGACGATATATTTTTCAGTTGCATCCCTACCTTATAAACAGTTTCTGTACCTTGCTGTGAAGCCTCCACCTCATATGAAACTATTGGAATGCCTTTCACTTGTAGCGTTTCTACTATTTGTTGTACCACTTCATGTTTATTTATACACATTTGCACCGTTATATTTTGTGGAAATAAAAATTGCACCTTAAAAATACGACTCACAATTTCTAAACCAATTAAAACGAGAATCGTCGCTCCAATCCCTACTACATACATTCCCGCTCCAATTGCTAATCCTATGCCGGCAGTAGCCCATAAACCAGCCGCGGTCGTTAATCCTTTCACCGCCTGCTTTTGAATAATAATTGTGCCTGCACCTAAAAAACCAACTCCACTAACGACTTGTGCTGCAATCCGACTTGGGTCTAGAGACGTATGCTCTTCATACACAATATCTGAAAAGGCATATTTCGAAACAACCATTATTAACGCACTTCCTACCGCTACGAGGAAATGAGTCTTTAATCCAGCTTCTTTCGATCGAATTTCTCTTTCAATACCAATCATTGCTCCTAACAAGCCAGCAACACCGATTCGTATAATAAAATCAAAATCTACACTCACGGGCACTTCCCCCTTTCATTCATTATAGATAGATAAAACAAAAATTATCACAAACATCCATTTATCAACATGAAGGAATACCACTAAAATACACTTAATACTCCGACCATTTTATGTTAATATTTAAAATATTAACATAAAATAAATAACTTCTAATTTTAAATCTTCACTAATTTTCTAAAAAATCAAAGGTGAATTACATGAAATTAGGTTGAGAAACTTAAGAAAACGCTTTCATTTTGTGACATAATTTTTTTATAAATACTACATAAACAAAGGAGCTTACTAACAATGAACGTCTCGTTACTTACACCTACTACTGATTTACAAGAAGAATACTTAGATTTCTATAACGAATGGAAAGATAGCGGTGAAACAATGATCCCGTGGGTTATCTCAAAAAATCCTGCTAACTTCCCAGCTATGGTTCAAGAACTTCTCGATGCGCATAACGGAATAAATATCCCTGAAACTTGGGTACCAGATTCTACATATTGGCTCGTTACAAATAATAATAGAATTGTCGGAGCTGTTAATATACGTCATAGTTTAACTGAACATCTATTTAACGCTGGCGGTCATATCGGTTATGGCATTCGCCCTTCTGAAAGAAGAAAAGGTTATGCTACGAAATTACTAGCATTATCATTAGAAAAAACGAAGGAATTAGACATCACGAAAGTACTTGTCGTTTGCGACGCAGTGAATACCGCTTCTGAAAAAACGATTTTACATAACGGCGGGCTTCGTGATGATGATTTCACTGAGGAAGATGGGAATGTAGTAAGAAGATATTGGATTGAGCTATGAATGATCACAAATAAGCGAGAAAGTGATTATACACTTTCTCGCTTATTTTACACTGCTTCTATTTCAAACTGCACTGTAATACCACTTGGATCTACTACCGTAAACCCATTTGTAGTTTCATTTATTTCATGTTGTTTTTCTATTAATCTTTCTTTCACTGCATCTAACGCTTCTTTATGCGGTAGTACAATTGTATATACCTTTAGTCCAGTTGCATGTACTGGTGGGTGTGGATTATTTACTCCGTTCCACGTATTTGCACCGATATGGTGATGATATCCTCCTGCAGAAATGAATAAGCAGTCATCTTCACGTTGTTGCACTTCAAACCCTACTGTCTCTACATAAAACTCGTGTGATTTTTCTACATCAGCTATTCGTAAATGTACGTGCCCAACGACAGTATTAGCAGGTAATCCATCAGCCTCATAATCAACGAGTGTTGCCAGCTCTTTTAAATCTAGTGGCGTACTTCCTCCTGGTCCTTCTCCCCATTGATCACGCGGACGGTCTGCATAAATTTCAATACCATTCCCCTCTAGATCTTGCAAATAAAACGCTTCGCTATATGTATGATCACTTGCACTATTAAACCTTGAAATTGGTAAAATTTCATTTGAATATGTATAACGCCCTTCTTGCTCATCCGGGCTGTCAATTACATTCTTATTACGAAGAACCCCAAATAGTGCAGAAGCAAAAGCTTCACGAGTCGGAACTAAAAAGGCTACATGATATATACCAGTCGTACGCGGTTCTTGCAGTACCCCTTCCTCTATCTTTTCAAGAACAAGTAATGTATTCTTACTACCTTTTCCTGCTAAATATGCTTTATTCCCCTCTTGCTTAATTACCTCTAATCCTACAACATTCTTATAAAAAGCAATTTGACGCTCTAAATCTTTCACTTTAAATTCAACATGACCAATACGTGTTTTCGGATGAATTCGTACCATGAATAACTTCATCTCCTTATCCCTATATTTTACCATTACATATAACCGTTACTATGAAGGATACAACTAAAATCATCCTATGTAAATAAGAAAAGTCAGAATTTACATACATTTTTATTTTCATAATAAAAAAAGCCTCCTTTTCTAACTTTCAGAAAAGGGGGCTTTTTAACGCTTATCTCATTTTATGTACTTCAGCAACTAGCTTTCCACCCTGAATGCCCATATAAAGCTTCACAGGTGCATCATTCGTATTTTCAAATACTAAATCTAAATATGGATATGCAATTGTAGCATCTCTTCCTTGAGGAACATAACCTACCGTTTTAGAATGTGTAGTTCTCTCCACCATTTTCAGGCCAGCTTGATCTGCTGCATTGTATAAAGTTGAAGATGTTTGGCAAACACCACCACCGTATCCATCTACTAATTTACCATCAACTATTTCTTTCCCTAATTGATATCCTTTGTCTGGTGTTGTATCACCGATTAATGAATTAAAAGAGAAACGGTCTCCTTTTGCTAACACAACTCCATTTATGCTCGCTGCTGACAAACGAATATTCTCAATACGGCCACCTGTTGAACCGCCTAAGTTCGTTTCATATCTACCAATTACCGTACCATTTCCTTGCGCATCACTTAATGTTGCGACTGGTTTTTTCTCCACGATCGGCAACTGATACGTAGCATCCCACATACCCACATTTAACAATTTATCTACTAATTCTTTTTCCATTAATTCATAAGAAGGTTTTCCTTCTTGCCAACTTCCATCAGGTGCTATACGTGAAGGAACCATTTTTTTGTCGACGCTTTTTCCAACCTCACCAACAACCTTTGTTACAGACTTTTTAAATTTCGCTTCATCTTCAAAATAGCCTAAACCAGATAAATCTAATTTTTTCACTTCAGTACCAGTTCGACCATCAACTAAACTAATAGTATCCTGCACTTCTGCTTTAGCCTCTACAGTGTGCCCACCAATATCACTTACCAATGCAACATCACTTACTTTTGTACCACAGCCACTCACTACAGCTACACATAACACCCCAACTAATATACCCTTTACTTTACGGAACAATATACTCTCTCCCTTTCCCCAACATCACTATTATGTATTTATTTCATTTTTATGTATGTTTTGTTACAATCATTTTACAATATGTTTATAAAATGTTACAAGTTATTTTTCACTCTATATAAATTACTCTTTTCTTTTACAAATGTCTATACATATTTACATAAAAATTTGAGTTTGATAGAATTGTAACTTTTATGTAAACTCTCCCTTTTATCCAGTATATACCATTAAGCAAAAGAAATACAAATCAAAAACCCTCAAGCTATTTTTTATAAAGAAAAATCCCTCAACATAAATAGGTATTTGCCGTGCCACCGCTCCGCTTTTGCACATACATTATGGTGAATTCAACCTATTTTAAAGAAATGGAGGATGTTATTATGTATCCCTACAATCCATATGATCCATATAATCAATATGCGTACCAACAACCACAGTATGACTTACAAGCACAATACCAATCTTATATAGATCAAGCAGAGCAAACGAATCCATATGACCAAAATAGACAATTCCAACTTCCAATCTCTTTTCCTGGCACTGGAAATCGTCAATTAGAAAGACGCGTAAATGAGCTTGAACAAAGAGTACGTCAACTAGAAAATACAGTTGAGCGCCATACACGTAGACTAAACCGCTTAAACCAACGTTTACGCACAGTAGAAAACAGACTAAACATTCCATTCGCAGCATTAGAAGACGGATTTTAATCGAGAAAATAAAGTGAAACTTTAATCAGCCTTCACCAATCGGGCTTTTACGGGCAGCCCGCCCGACAAATAGCGGGATAAAAATTATATAAAGGAAGGGGCTCCCCCTTCCTTTATATAAATTGACGAAAGTTTTTTCCATCTCTATACTGATAAGAGTTAATGAAATGAAACAAGGTGATAAATATGGATTTTGAAATAAATTATCTTTCCTTTTATGTTGTACAAGTAGAAGGAAAAGGTGAAGCAGTTGATAAACGCTACAAACATTTTCAAACTTTAGACGCTGAAGAGTATGAAGATAGCTCCTTAAAAGAATTTTTGAATGGTGAGTTATTAAAAATATCGAAGCGAAAAGTAGAACGTCATGCAAAAACCGAACAAGCCCCAACAAAAATTGGTCGCTTTATTGTAGAAGAAGGGCACGAACTTGATTCAAACCCTCATTACAACCTTTTTAATCGTATTCGCTTTGCAGAAACAAAGGAAAACTTTAAAGATATGAGCGAACCTCTCGTTTATACATATCTTGACACAAGCGCTGTACGCGGTGGTGTATTTTTAATTGCTCAGGCAAAACTACGCAAATACTTTGATGATCCATTCGTATTTGTAATGAAATGCGACTTCGAACCAAAGGTGGCTTCTATTTCTGATGAATCAACACTGATTCGTAACGTTGAAATGGCCATCACAACAAAGAATATGAAATCTATCCAATATCCGTACATGCCTGAAGAAGGTATGGTCGAAGTGGGCGAATTAAAAATTCACCAAGCATCACACGCCCGCTACTTTGAAGACTTCTTAAAATTCGTCGAATATGAACGCTCTATGCCTGAAATTATGAAAACACAAGTAATGGACATGGTATACGACCAAATTGAAGATGTATTTGAAGAAGGTACAGAAGAACGCGAACAATTCGACCAAGCGATGGAAGTATGGGCTGCCAGTCCGAAACGCGAAATTATGGAACAATTTTCAACCGAAGAAGTAATGGAAGCTACCGCTCAAATCGTTGAGCATGCTCCTGAAGTGGAATTAAAGCTAAAAGCAGACCATATCTCTGTGAAGGCGTTACTTGCTGATTTCGGGGATCAAATACATATTGCGAAGGTAAATGACCGATATGTACTTATGATTGAAGCAGACACACTTACATTTGAAAAGGGCTTCTCTCCTATTGAGTTTCTGAAGCCAGATGAGCTGCAAGATGTGATTGAGCGGATTGAGAATAAGCAACAGTATTCGTATGATCCGAACGGGATTGAATAAATCCTTCCATATATCTGTTTTTATTGGGCGCTTTTAATAAGCGCTCTTTTATTTTGAGCTTAGTTGATGTTTATATTAAAAAACGATTCTTAATAGAGTCGTTTTTCCTGATTTATAACAAAAATATGCTTATTTTTAAAAATTATTATTGATTCAAGATATCAATTGTCGCAGAATCAAGTAAATTCCTTCCTTGTTGTGCAAGCGTATTTCCATTAGAGTAGTCACTATGTATGTTGGTAAAATGAAAACTTCACTTCACTACCTCAAATTTATTATACTCGTAAAAAGATAATTGAAAACGATATTCCGGATGCTCTCTCACCCAATCGTAGGCTTCTTCTAAAATTTCCATTTTGTTTTGCAAGTCATTAAGTTCACTACATTTGTCCTTTTTCTGTTTGCACAGAGGGCAGAATCCATTTACTATGTCGGCACTTGTCGCCCTAATAGTTTTACTTTTTAAGTCAACTACTAAACGAAGAAGAAGAGAATGCTCAGCTTTTGTAGTCACCGTCATTTCAGCAACCCCATCCTCATTCCAAAAGACACCGTTTAATTCCATCTGTACGGTGACGTCTTTAATATCCAAGTCTATCACTATCACACCTCCCTTGTATAAAACTCATATTTTACTCTTCGATTTTAATCTTTAATACACCACGCTTTAAAGATATATTAAGCTTTTTCCAATTCTTCTTCTTTGCTATGAAAGGAAGTATAATTACTGCTGATAGCGTGGTAAATATTATCCCCAAAACTACAACTGTTACAATATTAAAGATTGCTTCCATTTAACTGTATCCTCTTTCATTTCTATGGGCTCTAATTTTATGAATGTATTTAAAAATTCTTACCGCCCCTTAATTTTCAAAGCAATTATAATGGCCCAATCACAACAAATCAATTCCTATTTAATATGAATACTTTATTCATCCATCAATATAATGATGTTAAATTTATGTAGCTAGAAATAAAGGAGAATGTCATTTAACCTCTACATTCTCCTCCATCTCAGCCAAATACCTAATCTGCCGTTCTGCTTTTCGCACTGCCGTACGAAAATGTTTTTTCAGCAGTTCTACTGTATTTTCACTTATATAATATCTTTCCGTAATACTTTCCCACGTGTCACTACTTTCAAATGTACTCCATTCAAAAGAGCGTTCTGTATTTTTCTTTAGTTCTTTAAACACCCATTTTCGCATCTTTTTTTTCGCTTTTTCCGTTAGTTTCCCGTCCTTTACAAGTTCCAGTTCGCCATGTCTTTTGTACCGTTTATGAATATCTCTCTCGCTATATACTTTAAGAAGTATATTTGCTGTATTCTCAGCATCTGCTAGAGCTCGGTGCTGTTTCCCTTCCCATGTTAAACCGAGCTGTTCTACTGCAAATTGTAAACTTGGCGTATGTTCAAATAATTCTTCATACGCTTGGAAAACAAATTTTTGCAAATCAATTCTATTTTCTTTTTCTATACTTGGGCATTCAACACCATGTAATGCACAATCATGAGATAGAAAGCGATAATCTTCTTTTCCCCATGAAACAAATATACAATCTTCGCCGATGAACTGAATAAATTTCTCTACAATTTGAGGGAATTTTTCTACACCAATTAAATCTTCCTTTGTAATTCCAGTCAATTTTGTCGTATGACGAGTTAATCGTGCACTTGGTTTTACTAACTCCGAAAACTCTTCAATTATCTTCATTGTACCTATTTTTATTTTTACAGCTCCGATATCAACTATTTCTGACGGATCTTCTGATTTATACGGTCTGAAATTCCTCTCAATATCAAACACAATGAAATGTGTAGCGTTTTTCAATTTATTTACCTCTTTCTAAATTCCTTTTCACACAAACACTCTATTTTCAGTATTTATTTATTCATGTACTTTATACAAAAATACTCCGAATAAATAAATGAAAATTCAGTCTCGTTATGATATGTAAGTAGGAGGACATCTATAAAAATGCAAAAAAAAGAAGGGCGAGCCCTTCTTTTTTCAAAAATTACTTCTTGTTTACGTTAGTAGCTTGAGGTCCACGGTTACCTTGTTCTACTTCGAAAGTAACTTCTTGACCTTCTTCTAAAGTTTTGAAGCCTTCGCCTTGGATAGCTGAGAAATGAACGAATACGTCTTCTCCGCCTTCAACTTCGATGAAACCGAAACCTTTTTCTGAGTTAAACCATTTTACTTTACCGTTTTGCATGAAAAAAATCCTCCTACAATGTACCTATATGTACATATTCATTTTCAACCACCTTACAATAATAAGCCAGATATTAAAAAACTGCAACCCCTGAGGAGATTTAACATTGCTATCCTCCTCGGAAGTTACAGCTCATTTAAATCTCTATATTATTAAAAGTAAAATGGTTTAAATACACTATATCATATCAATATAATAAAAGTAAAGTTTTTTTCTTAAATTATTTTTTGTTCCCACTGCATTGCTTTTAATTCGCCTGATCCGGCTACTACATAACCATCTTTTTGATTAACAATGCGCCATCCGTGCCCTTTAACTGAATCACATACTGTAACAATACCTTCGTCAAGAAGCACACGGCACACACTACTAATACCCGCCTTATTTTGTGTTGAAGTTGTATATAAAACATGTTGATCTACACTTAAGTCTAAATAACTACTTGCTTTCTGCTCACTTTGACATGTATGCCAATATATTTTTTCACTCGCAATACTTTCATCTATTTTACAATAAGAAATATTCCCGCTAACTCCCTTGCACGATCCACTTGCCGCTACTAAATAAGAATTGTGTAAAGTCAACGCGGAGATCATTTGATTCATCGCAATTTTAATCCTCTTTAATTTACGTGTCTTCAAATCAAAGAGCCAAACACCACCATATTTAGCATGTATTTTCGTACCAATAAATAAGTAATGCTTATATAAAAATAACGATCGAATAGACGGTGCCGCACTGTCATACTCAAGAAACGGATGAATAGTCTCCCATGTCGAACCGAAATTATTAGAAAGATACAGCGTTTTTTCTCCATGAGCAATGACAGTTCCTTGTACATTGCTACATACATTCCAACTCGTTGCTTTTGTTGGAAAACGCTGAATTGTCCAGTTCTCTCCACCATTCATACTACGAATAAAAATCCCTTCATCACCTACACCATAAACTACATTATCTTCGCTATGTAAATCCCTAATTCGTTTTTGAAAACCATTTAAAATTCGTTTCCATTCTCCGTCTTGTTCAATAAATAAGCCATTATATGTAGTAGCTAACAACAGTTTTCCATCTCTTAACTTTGCAATAGCAGTTGCACTTAACATTGTCTCCACGTTGACACTCCCATTCTTAGAACTTCTCAGCAAATGCAATTGCAAAATTACTGCATTTTTCAACATCCTCTTCATCTTCTGGAGCTAATTCAATTTTCAGCCCTTCTTGTACAAGCTCTGCACCGCGTTCTACAAGACGTTCTTCAAATATCGTTACCGCTTCACAAAATAGTTCATACGCCGTATCACCTGATCCGAATACCGCTACCTTTTTCCCAGCTAAATCTATATTTTCTAAGTCCTCATGAAAATCTTCCGCTTCAAATGGTAATTCACCATCGCCCCACGTATAAGATCCTAAAATGATTCCATCATAAGCTAATAATTCTTCAGCATCCATGCCTTCCATTTCTTGCAATACTACTTCATGATCAAAAGCATCTAAACTAACTTTAATTAAATCAGCAATACTCTCTGTATTTCCTGACATACTTGCATAAGCTATTAAAATTTTTGCCACTTTGGCATCCCCCTCTAACAATAAATGATTCTCATTCTCATTATATTAATAATGAGAATCAATTTCAATTGATTTTTTCTACTTTTATTTACATTACTTATTTCAAATAAAGTGAAACTTTAATGAGTGGGAGTTTTGTTCATCCCCCACTCATTATTAGTTAAACCAATCGGACTTTTACGGGCAGCAGGGCCCTCACCTAACTTCTTTGCTTCCACTGAATTTTGAGGTGGGGGGTCTTACTGCCCGGCAAATAGCGGGATAAATAAAAAAGCACAGATGACTATACAATCATCTGTGCTTTTTTATTACTTTTTAAAAATACCAAAAGGCTTTCCTACTGGTAAAACAACTTTTCCAAAGTGTGTATTTAACACTGCTGCTGCTGAACCGTAGAAAGATAATAATGAAATAAGAAGTTCAGAATATGCTGCTAAATTATGCATTGCGTGCGGCATAACACCTAAAGTACTTAATGAAAGACCAATAAATAAGAAATCAATAAGGACAAAGATCATAAATAATACTTTATGTGTTTCCATTGCACCAATCGTCATAAAGATTGTGAAAATCAAATATCCGATAAAGGCTACACCAAGCTGTTTTGAATCTGCAGCTTGTGCTAATTTTTCGCCAAATACTCCAAGTTGAATTAACCAAGTCATTCCAACACCTAACCAAAATAGGCCGTACGCACCAAATGCTGTCGTACCGAATGTATTGTTATGCTTTGCATCGTGAATGCAAGCAAAGATTTGTGCAAATCCTCCTAAAAAGATTGCCCATGGTAATACAAGTGAAACTCCATCTGTTAAGCCTAACTTTTGAGATGATGCTACAAGTGTTACCATTGCTAATCCAAATAGACCAATTCCAGATGGATCCGCTGTTGTCATTTTCACATGATGTGTAGTAGTTTGATTGCTCATATAAACCTCCTGATTATAAACATACTCGAATACAATACTTAAATCAGAAGCCTATGTCAATGGTTTTTTTTGTATGTTGTCAGACGTTATATTTTATAATGATTAAATATATTTCCGACCACTTCATAAGGTTTTATATTCACTTTTTCCAACTCGTTTATCGGTAGCCATAACGGAATATAACTTCCTCTACCTTCCCGCTGAAATTCCTCAGCTGTTCCACTTCCGAACACTCCGCCTGTAATATAGGCACCATAATAATATTCATTTCCTTTATATTTTACCTTTGCAATAAGGTGCTCCACTTTTATATGTAGCCCTAATTCTTCATATACCTCTCTTTTCGTTGCCTCTTCAGGCGTTTCACCTTCCTCAACCCCTCCGCCAGGAAAAACATAATATGTTTCCTCTTCTCGAATACGTTTTATAAGAGCAATTTTCCCTTCCTGTACAATGATAGCCGCCCCGCGATTTCTTATCATTTTATTTCCTCAATACGAATCGCGACTGTTCCCCACTCTTTTTCTTGTTCTTTCGTATATATTTTGTATGTACTTTCTAACATTTCCTCTAAACTATCATTCTCACAATCCAATAATTTTTTATCAATTTGTTCATACATAGATTTAAAGCTCTCGTATCGCTTTATTTCCGTTACTTTTACCGTCATCATTTCTGTCGTCGTAAGATTCGTAAATACGATTTCATCGCCTTTGTTTATTAGTTGACGTTTTTTATCGTATAGGCGTACTTCATATACTTTTTTTCCTGATTGAATTGACTGAAACGGTTTATTATATAAACCCATTTCGTATCGCATACATCCCACTCCCTTTTTTTCATTTCACCTATTAATACAGTTCACATTACTACATCTTGCATATAATATTCCATACGTATCGCTTAATTGAGAAAGGAGGCTGAAGAAGCATGTTATATTTAAATCAAAAACCTGAATATAATAAATATGATATTGGTGATTATACTTATAGTAAAGTAGGGCCAACCATTTTTTCTTGGAACGATGAAACAAAATTAAAAATAGGTAAGTTTTGTTCATTAGCAGAAGAAGTCGTTTTCATACTCGGCGGTGAACATCGCGCAGACTGGATAACAACTTATCCATTTAATGCACTTTTTGATGAAGGAGCACATATTACTGGTCACCCTTCTTCAAAAGGTGATATCGTAGTCGGCAATGATGTATGGATTGGTTATCAATCCTGCATTTTATCTGGTGTTACAATTGGTAACGGGGCCATTATCGGCGCCAGAAGCGTTGTTACAAAAGACGTACCCCCGTATGCAATTGTAGCTGGTAATCCTGCAAAATTTGTTCGATATCGTTTCCCACAAGAAACGATTGACAAACTAGAGAATCTCGCATGGTGGGACTGGGACATTTCTGTTATAAAAGGAGCCATTCCATTACTACTCTCCGACAAAACCGACGAATTTTTCACCTCACCCGAAAATGAATCTATATGATTAAAACAGAAAGAGCATCCAATTATTTTTCAGGATGCTCTTTCTGTTTTTATTTTTTATGTCCATGCAAATGATTACACGGAGAACATTGAAATGGAATTTTATCTAAGCAATTAAAGTTTGTTTCACAAATTTGTTCAATCGTTGGAACAAATGGAATGACAACTATGTTACTTTCTACTATTTGTGTAACAGGTGGCAATACTGTGCCTACTTGATGTTCAAAACGAATACTCGCTTGATTTATATAATTTCCTGAGCCATTTGGCGCGCTCTGTACTGCTACTTGGAACGAAACTGTCCTTGCTTCACCAGGATTTAAAATTCCGATAAGAAACCCTACTGCCGGGCTTACATTCGGCACTGGCCTATTATCAACCGTTACACTTCCAGGAACAAATCGAACACTACTATCTAACATATCTTGAAAACGAATATTTTGCATTACAGTATCACCCGTATTTGTGATGACTGTCGTAAACGTAATGACATCTCCGATTGTTGCTGCCTGTAAATCTGCCGTTTTTACGACTGTCGTTGAGACATTTTGAGGAATAAACGGGATAACAACTGTATTACTATCACCTTCAACTACTACTGGCGGCTCATTCGGATTTACAGTTGCGAGCCCATTCGCTGTAGCGGTATTTGTAACTAAATTATTTACTTGCCCTCCTGTTATTACAACTTGGAAATTAATAATTGCTGCATCATTTGGCTGAAAATCACCTAACGGAATACCAGTATTCGGATTAGCAAATGGAAGAGGTACATCATTTACCGTTACCGTACCATTTATAAATAGCGTATTCGGATCAATGATATCTGTTAACACAATATTGGTCACAGGAACTGTACTATCATTTATAACAGCGATTCCGTAAGTGACAACATCCCCTATCATTGCTACTTCAAAGTTTGCTCCTTTTGCAACAAATAAGATTGCAGTATTTACCGTTACAATAACTGTATTGCTCGTGTCCATCACTGTAACTGGCGGCTCTCCTGGTACTAAAATATATTCTGCTAACGCTCCAGCAACGTTTACTACTGTTCCACCATCCGGAAAACTTGTAATCGTAGCTTCATATGTTACAAGTGCCGTCTCACCAACTGGTATATCAGGTATCGTAAATCCAATCTGCGGATTTAACCCCGGTTGCGGAACCCCATTTATCGTTACACTATTTGGAATGAAATCAGCTTCCTGAGATAGCACATCGATAAATTGAACATTCATTGCATCAGCAGTACCAGTATTTAATATACGAACAGTATACGTTACCGTTTCTCCTACACCAACAACTGAATGGTCTACTTCTTTTAACATATCTAAGCTGCCTCTATTTACCGGCGTAACCGTCGTATTACTTGAATTTGTAATTGTAGACGGAGGTTCTCCTGGAATCAATTCGAAATCTCCCGTTACTCTTGCTGTATTCATAATGCTACTAGAAGGCGGAACTGCGATTACATTTACTTCAAATGTAATTAATACACTATCCCCTACTGCAAGATCAGGCAATGCAAAGCCTACAAATGGATCTAAACCTACTTGCGGAACCCCATTTATTTGTACACTTCCAGGAACGAATTCTAAACTAGGTGATGGAACATCGATAAACTGAACATTCGTTGCTGTTACCGTTCCCGTATTTGTAACTTGCACACTATACGTTAACGTATCTCCTAATCGTGTCGCTTCTTTATTTATAGATTTTATAACGCTGAATCGTCCTCTATTCACTCTAGTTATCGTCGTATTACTCGGCTCTGTTACTACAACTGGTAGTTCTCCTGGCACTAAAGTAAAGCTTCCTGTTATATTTGCAACGTTCGTAATTGTTCCTGATGACGGGATGTTTGTAACTGTCGCTTGAAACGTCACTATAACTGTTTCACCTACCGGTATATCTCCAACTCCAAATCCAGTAATTGGATTTAAGTTTGGTTGCGAGGCTCCATTTATCGTTACACTATTTGGTACAAATGACGCCCCTGCTGAAATGGTATCAACAAACTGAACAGCATTAGCTGTTACTGTTCCTGTATTCGTTATTTGAACCGTATACGTTAATATATCTCCAACGAGAGTAGCAACCCTATTTACTTGTTTAATAACATTAAATTGCCCTCTATTTACAGTTGTAAGTGTTGTATTGCTCGGCTCTGTTACTATAACTGGTGGTTCTCCTGGTACTAATACAAAACTTCCAGTTACATTTGCCGTATTGGCAATTGTTCCGTTTGATGGCGCACTAACAACGGTTACTTGGAAGGTGACTTCTACACTTTCACCTGGATTTATATCTGGAAGCGGGAATCCGTTATTCGGATTGAATCCAGGTTGTAACACACCATCTATCGTTACACTGTTCGGCACGAATGCTATAGAGGAAGGTAATACATCACTATATTGAACATTCGTTGCTGGCACTGTTCCTGTATTTTGAACTACTGTTGTATATGTGATTGTATCGCCTACTGCAACAACCGGCTGACTCACTGATTTTAAAACATTCAAACCAGGCTCATTGATTTCTGTTAATGTCGTATTACTTGTCGTTGTTTCCGTAATAGGCGGTTCTGTTTCACTTACAGCAAATGTAGCTGTAACGTCTACAAAATTAACAATCGTTCCACCTTCTGGTATGCTTGTAACCACTTCCTGATATGTGACAAGTACAAAATCATCGACAGGTATATCTGGAACTGTAAAACCAATGAAAGGATCTAATCCTGGTGCTGGTACCCCGTTTATGCTCACACTTCCTGGTACAAATGCTACACCCGCGGAAGTAGTATCGATAAATTGAACATTCGTCGCTGGCACTGTTCCGAAATTAAAAATCAATACATCATACGTTAATATTTCTCCTACCGTCGCTACTTCTTTATCTACTAGTTTCAATGGAAAAATAAACGCTATATTAATTGTCGTAACGACTAAATTTGTTAATATCGTTTCCGTAATCGGTGGTTCCTGCGGATTTGGTTGTGAAGTAAATGTAACATCTGCATCATTTAATATGACTTCATTATCTGGAATTTCTGTAATCGTCACTTGGAATGTGATCTCAATACTTCCACCAGCGATTAATAATGGAGTAACTGTAAATCCTATTTCTGGATTTAAACCAAGTTGCTGCACTCCACCTATCGTTACACTATTGTCAACAAACGTCGTTCCTTCTGGTATGACATCTTGGAAGAACACATCTGTAACAGGGATAATTCCTACGTTTGAAATGAGCACAGTATACGTTAATACATCCCCAACGGCCCCAGTTGCAACATCAACTGTTTTTGTTGCAGTTACTTCACCAGGAGGAGGTAACGGTATTGTAACTACCGTTGTATTACTTGAATTCGTTGTTGTTACAGGTGGCTGTAAAGGATTTAATAAGAAAGTGGCTGTAGCAGATGCTGTATTTAATACTGCTCCACGTGTAGACGGTGCAACTACCGTAACTTGGAACGTTACTGTCAATGATGTTCCAGCTGCAATATTAGGAAGCGGGAAACCAACATTTGGGTCAAATCCAGGTTGTGGCGTTCCATTTATCGTTACACTATTTGCTACAAAAGTTGTTTCTAAAGCAATTGGATCAAGGAAAGAGACATTCGTTGCTGTTACTGTACCGTTATTTCGAATGACAACAGAATACGTGTAAGTTTCTCCAAGTGCTGCTTGTTGTACAGATGAAGATTTTTGTATATTTAACTGTGCTGTGTTTACTTGCGTCACTACAAAATTACTATTTGTAACAGTCGTTATTGGAGGGTTTGCTGGATTTATAAGAAAACTTGCAGTAACGTTCGATTGGTTTCTTATATTTCCACCGCTCGGAACACTCGTCACTGTAACTTGAAACGTAATCGTAGCCGTTTGCCCGACCGGAATATTTGGTACCGGGAAACCTAGCATAGGATCCGCGCCTTGCTGTACGACTCCATTTATCGTCACACTATTTGCTACAAAGGCAGTACCAGACGGAATTGGATCTTGAAAAACAATATTCGTTGCAGGAACAGTTCCTGTATTTTGAATAAGAATCGTATACGTTAACGTATCTCCTACACCGGCTTGTAGTGTATTTACACTCTTCATTACATTAAGTGATCCTACATTCACTCGCGTCACAACAATATTACTAATCGTTACAATTGTAATTGGTGGCTGGAGAGGACTTACTTGGAAATCAGCAGTGACATTCGCATTATTCGGAAGAACTCTATTTGGTGGTACACTCGTGATTGTCACTTGAAAAGTGACCGTCACCATTCCTCCTACTGGAATATTAGCAAGTGGAAATCCAGTAGGAGGGTTTAAACCTGGTTGAGGTGTCCCGTTTATTGTTACACTATTCGCTACAAAAGTGGTTCCAACTGGAATCGGATCAAGGAATGATACATTTGTCGCTGTCACCGTTCCACTATTTTGTATACGAACTGTATACGTTAACGTATCTCCTACACCGGCTTCAGTAGCACTTACACTTTTCATTACATTTAACCCTGAAGAATTCACGATCGTCATAACAGTATTACTTGGTACTGTTACAGTAATCGGCGGCTCTGTTGGATTTACAAGGAAATCTCCAGTTACATTCGCATTATTTACAACATTATTTCCTTGGGGAATTTCATCAATTAATACTTCAAATGTAACAATAACACTGGCGCCAGTAGGCAAATTATTTAATGGGAATCCAAGTTCTGGATCTGCCCCTTCTTGTAAAACACCATTCACAACTACACTATTTTCAATAAATAATGTCCCTTGGGGAATTGAATCTTGGAAAAATACATTCGTAGCTGGTACACTACCTGCATTTATGACTTCTATTGTATATACTAAAATATCCCCTACTGTTGCAACATCCGTATTGACTGCTTTCACAACTTCAAAGTTTCCTGATTGTACTGTCGTATTCACAACATTACTCGGTACATTGATTGTTACTGGTGGTTCATTCGGATTCACTTGAAAGCTTGCTGTTACATTTGCTTGATTTAAAATATCTTCATTTTCTGGATTCTGTACAATTACTACGTCAAATGTGACTACAACCGTTTGAGCCGCAGGAATATTCGGAAGAGAGAATCCTGTATTCGGATTTAGTCCACTTTGCTGTACTCCATTAATTGTTACAGAATTTGCAACAAATGAAACAGCAGAAGAAATAGGGTCTTGGAAAAATACATTTGTTAACGGAACATTCCCTGTATTTTGGACGGCAATTGTGTACGTTAAAGTATCCCCTACCGCCGCTTGCGTTGTATTTACTTCTTTTATTACATTTAAACCGCCTGTATTAACTTGTGTCACAACTGTATTCGTTTGTCTATTAATTGTTATCGGTGGCTGATTCGGAATAACGACGAAATTAGCAGATACATTTCCGCGATTCGCAATCGTACCTCCCGATGGTGTAGATGTTACTCGTACTTGAAATGTAACAGTCCTACTTCCGCCAGGAGATATATTAGCTACTGTAAACCCAGTCGCTGGATTTACCCCAGGTTGTGAAACCCCATCCACAGTCACACTATTTGCGATAAATGTCGTTCCAATTGGGATCGGATCTTGAAAAATAACGTTCGTTGCAAGTACATTTCCTGTATTTTGAATTGTTACTGTGTACGTAAGAACGTCGTTAACCGTTGCAAAAGCTTTATCCACTGTTTTTCTCGTTGTTATATCAGCTATATTAATTGTCGTAACTACAGTATTACTTGTCGCTTGCCCTGAAACTGGTTGTTGACCAGGCACTGGAGTAAAGTTAAATGTTACACTCGCACGGTTTGGAATTGGATTGACAAGAGGGTTCGATGTTACTCGAACTTGAAAGCGCACTACAGTCGTTTGCGATGCATTAATACTTCCAAGATTAATACTACTTGCTGGATTCGCTCCTGGACGCGCTACTCCATTTACCGTAACGCTATTTGCGACAAATGTTGTTCCAGCAGGGATACTATCAACAAAAATAACATTGTTCGCAGTGACGTTTCCATTATTTGTGACATTAACTGTGTACGTTAATACATCATTAAGTGTTGCCGTCTGTAAATCTACAGATTTTTGCATACTAATAGTTGCTTGGTTCACTGTCGTTTGTACTGTGTTTGAAGAAGACGTACTTGTAATAGGAGGACTACCAACGAAGGGACGGAATTGATATGACACCATTGCACGATTTAAAATAGGATTGGGATTCGGGAATGATGTTATTCGAACTTGAAATGTAACAATTCTTTGCGTGTTATTTGGGATTGTACCTAAATTAATTCCATTAGCAGGGTTTGCATTCGGCTGTGTTACTCCCCCTACCGTAACACTACCTGCAACAAACGTCGTTCCGTTCGGAATACTATCACGTAATACAACGTTTTCTGCACTTCCTGTTCCTGTATTTGGGACCGTAATTGTATAAGTGAGAGTATCCCCTACCCCCGCGACTGTTCTATTAACTGATTTAACAGGATTAATAATTGGACCTGTTGCATCAATTTGAACACCAAAACCAGCTGCTGCGTATCCATCTCCATTTGTAACAAATCGAACCGTTGCTGATGTTTGACTGTTTACTAAAGATGAGGAGGCATCTACATTCGTAATATCCCACCCTTGTCTTCGGACGGCCAAAGCTACCCCTAACGGCTGATTCAAATCTCCAAACGTGCCGCTCGTATCTAAATTTCCACTATCATTACAAATTTGTGACTGAAAGAAATTATTCGCAGGATTTCTCGGTCCGAATAATGCAACTGTAGCATTTGCATTCGGCCCAAAGCGAAGTTGATCTCCAACAATGTTAGAATCACCTTCTTGAGCAGTTACGAGCACTCTTCCTGTAACAGCTCCTGTTGCCGGCGTAGCAAAACCTGAAATTGTAGCATCAACTGGCGGGGATGAAGCATCGATAATTTCTTGACCTGCATATACTGACAAATTTCGAAGTGGTAAACTTGCATTTTGATACACAACCTCAAGCGTCCATCCAGCTGAACGACTGATTGTTGGGTCGGCTGAAGTTCTTGCAGCTGGCACAGCACCCGTTGTATATGTGCCTGCTCCACCTGCACTAACAAGATTTGTTACATTGGCAGAGCGAGCATAATAAAACTGATTTCCTACTGAACCTTGCTGCGCGGTAGCAGGATCTGGCGTAACAGAAAACGTCCCTGCTGGCGTTGTAAATGTAATGTTATCATTTAAAAATGGTAACACATCTTCCGTATCAGTCCGGAAAGTACCAGCCCAAACTAATTCTGCATATAACACACTGCTCCCCGCTGGAAGATTTAAAATTGCACTTGAAGAATTCAATTGCCACTCATCTGTTGTCCCTGCTGGGAATCCTGGTACTTGCAACGCTGTATTTACTGTCGTAAACACAGCAAGTGTACCAAAAATATTACCTGGTGCAGGTGATGTAGGGCTAAGTCCCAGCGTATTCCCAGTAAACGTGACGGCACCAGGTACTGTTGTCGTAAACCTATTTATAAAAGGCACACAATCATCTCATTTCAATTGTAGTAAAAAGTGCTCTATACTATAAAATGTAGACAAACTATACAATGTACGTTGTCCAACAAAATTCCGCACATATGAGAGGGGTTTATAAAACTATGCGCTACGTTATCATAACAGGAACTTCACAAGGTTTAGGTGAGGCAATCGCTACGCAATTATTAGAAAAAAATACAACTGTCATCTCTATTTCTAGAAGAGAAAATAAAGAGCTTACAAAACTTGCAGAGCAATATAACAGCAATTGCATTTTTCATTCCCTAGATCTTCAAGATGTACATAACTTAGAAATTAACTTTAAAGAGATCATTTCATCTATTAAAAAAGACAATGTATCCTCTATTCATTTAATTAATAATGCGGGTACAGTTGCACCTATGAAGCCAATTGAAAAAGCTGAAAGCGAACAATTCATTACGAACGTTCACATTAATTTACTTGCACCTATGATTCTTACATCTATATTTATGAAACATACGAAAGACTGGAAAGTAGATAAACGCGTTATTAACATTTCATCTGGTGCAGGAAAAAACCCTTACTTTGGCTGGGGCGCTTATTGTACAACGAAAGCTGGTGTAAATATGTTTACACAGTGCGTAGCAACTGAAGAAGTAGAAAAAGAATATCCAGTAAAAATCGTCGCTTTTGCACCTGGTGTTGTTGATACAAATATGCAATCACAAATTCGTGAAACAAATAAAGAAGATTTCATAAATTTGGATCGCTTCATTGCATTAAAAGAAGAAGGAAAACTATTATCACCTGAATATGTTGCGAAAGCTATTCGTAACTTACTAGAAACTGAGGACTTCCCTCAAGGCGAGATTATTAGAATTGATGAATAACAAAAAGGTGTGCTAAAATTGCACACCTTTTTGTTTTACTTCTCTAAAAATATAAGCACAGACTCCGCAATTTGCTCATAACCGATTTCTTGATAAATTTTATTAGATGTTGGATTCGCTAGATCAGTATATAACGTAGTCGTCTTGTACCCTTCATCTAACATACGTTGACTAAGTGCCGCTACACAATTAGATGCGTATCCCTTTTTCCTTGCTTCTTTCGGCGTGTATACGAAATTAACTGTTATATTATTTTTCGTTGGTCTCGTTTTTGCAGCTACAGAAACAAGTTTCCTATCTACTTCCAAACCAAACAGTCGATTTGTAGTTATTAATGTATGCGCAGTTTGTTTTGCTTCTTCTTTCGTAGTAGGAAGCTTTACGTCTTCACAAAATTGATATATCCACTGTTCTATTAATGGTAATTCATCATTATTTACCGCCCGGAAAAGTCCGTTCGCATTACACTTCTTCTTTACTCTGTTCAGCTCATACACACCTTGCTCCATTGCAACATTCATTTTCTTATTTTCTAATACCGCAATCTCTTCCGCTAATTTCTGTACAATTTTCTTATTACCGATCAATCCAGGAATATCCGGATATACTTTCGTTAACTCTTTTGCAAGTTCCTCAATAGCTACTCCCGAAATTTCAGAAGTTGCAACAATGATTTGTTTCTTCTCTTCTGTTTGCAGAAATACAACCGCAATGTCTTCTCCTTGTTTCGCTATCCCCATAAATATCGGTTCTTGAACCATTTGTAATACACCTAATATGAGATTGTTTTCCTGCTCATTCTTTTCTAGAAATGGTGTAACATCTTCTTTAAAATGAAAAATCTCTTCATATACATGTAATTGAATCATCGACAATCTCTTCTCTCTATTTATATTTTAATTAAGTATTGGCGATTAATTCATTAAATCCCTCTTTTACGATTCAATAATATTCAAAGCTAATGTATTCAAGGCATTTTCAGCTTGTAAAATTCTCTGTTTTTCCTTTTCAAATACATCTTCTTCTTTTCGAAAGGACTCTTTTCGATTTTTAATCATACGCTTCATTTCTTTTTTACTCGGTCCACCGTATACATTTCTTTTTTGAATAAAAGCTTCTGGCGATATAATTTCTTTCCACTCTTTTTCTAATAAATTTATTTTAAAATGTTCTTGCAAATACATATTTACATCTTTGAAGTGTAATTCATGTAGTTCTTTTTTCTGCTCCAATGACATATTTGCAATAGCACTTGCTGCATGATGCGCCTGCCGAAATGGAATTTCATAATTTTTCGTTAAAACATCAGCGAAATCCGTTATCGTTATTGCATGTTTATAGGAACGACTTTTTAACGTTTCTTCTTCTACTTTCATCGTTAGGATCACTGCATTCATCATACAAAAAACACGAATCGCCTTTTCAATCCCTTTATATAAATACGGCTGCAAGTCATCTTCCGTATCGACAATATCACCAAATGGTGTATTATGAATCATTTGAAATACTGTAAATGCTTCTCCTAAAGCACTACTCGTAATTGCACGAGCGTGTTCAATTGAAACCGGATTTCGTTTTTGCGGCATAATACTACTAATTTGTACATATGGCTTTGCAACAGTAATACCGTCATATTCTTTCGTTGCTAACAACAAAAAGTCATGAATCCATCTACTCGTATTCGTCATCATTACCATAAGTAGCGAGCTAACTTCTAATAAATAATCCGCTCCGGCAACAGCATCATATGAGTTCTCAATTACAGTTGTAAACCCAAGTAGATGAGCAACTCGTTCTCGTTTAATCGGGAAACTTGTTGTAGAGAGTGCCGCCGCCCCCATTGGAGACTGATTTAAAAGCTGGTACGTTTTTTTCATTCGTTCTAAATCTCTTTGCATCGTATCATAAATTGCTAAAGTATAATGACCAAATGTTGTTGGCTGTGCCGGTTGTGTATGTGTATAAGCTGGCATGATCGTTTCCTTATGATCATCAGCAAGTTGCAGTACACTTTCTTGCAATAGCAAATGATGTTCCATTAACCGTAGTACATATCGCCTTAAACTCATGCGATACATCGTTACACCCATATCATTTCTACTCCTACCAATATGCATATTACTTACAAAATCGCATTTCGCTTCTTGAGAAATTAAATGTTCGACTAAAAAAAAGAGGTCTTCATGCTGCTCTGTATATACCAATTTATCTTTTGGTATTCGCTCTACTTTTCTAAGTGCGTTTAATATAACTTTAGCTTCTTCTATTTTCATTAAACTTTCTTCAGTCAACATCGTAATATGTGCTTTATGCACTTGAAACATATCTTTCAATAAGTAATTTCGTTGAAAATCAAATACATGTTGTAATACACAATCCACATATGTTTTTCCAGGGAAATCAGCGCCTTCACTCTTTATAAACTCTTCCTTACTCTGTTTCATCACCTTTTCCCCTCTCACCTAAGTATTACTACCCATCATACCCAGAGATAGAAAAAAAGTGCTTGTACATAAAAATAAACTCGGTGCTCTCTGCACCGAGTTTATTTAATAAAAGTCGCATCATACTTATCACTTTGCAACACTTGGAAATGTAAGTTTGCTAAATGTTTCCGTATTTCTGCACTATCGTCTTCATTTAAATTATTCGCTAAAAACACAATTTCTGTACAGTTTCCACGTTTATCCATAGCGTAAACTGCTTTTGTCACCGTCCATGGTGTGTAACCATTCTTTTGCCCAGCATGTCTAAATGTTTTACGGTATTTCTTGGCACTCATGTCTGTTTCAACGATATTTGCCCATACTTTTTCTTCAGCCTCTGTCAAGCCGCCTTTATGGTTTGCTTTTTGAAGTAATACCATATAATCATTTGCGGAAGCTGCTGGTAATCTATCTGACCAAATTTTGTCGTAACGTTCCTCTAAATAAAGCGGAATTTCCTTCTGTAATAATGGTCCCTTCTTCTTTAAGCGTTCATGAATATTCATCGCATATTCACGATATTGCTCTTGAGACATTTCTTTTAACTTTTTTTCTATTTTATATTTTGGAACATGCAATTCTTTATGCAAATATCCCGGGATATATAAAGATGAAACGATTGGAAATAGTGGTTGATGTGCAGGAAGTGATAAACTTTGTAAATTCCGATTAATGTTATCTAATCCTAACAATTCCATTAAGTATTCAGCATTCGCATTCGAACTAAACTTAACCATTCCTTTTGCCACTTCTTCTAAAGAAACCGCTCCTTCAGTTATCTTGCCTGTCTTCTCCAAATACTTTTGCCATCTATCTTGTGCACCTCCATCTGTATTCGGAACATAATAACGATTCACATCATTAATCGAAACGAAACTAGACGAATCAATTTTCCCTTCAGTAACTTGTTTCGTATATTCAAGCGCCACAATTAATTTCATCGTACTAGCGACTGGCAATACAACATTGGGATTTACAGAATAAACAACTTTATCATTTCTCTTTACTAGAAGTGCACTATTTTTTTCATCTTTATGTTCTTCAATAAAAGATGCAATATACTGTGCATCATCATTATTTGAACTCCATACTTTTTTCACTAAAAAGTTACCCGATATTAGCAAAACGAAAATACCCACAATTACTGCGCATACCATAGTTTTTTTCAAGTAAAATTCCTCTCCTATTGTATAACTCTTCTCTATTTATCATTAAAAAACAAAATAATGGAGATGGTCATTTGAATAACCATCTCCATTATTTTAACTTGTATACTCCTATTATGTCTACGTCATGATTTTCACAAAATCCTCAAGAAATTTTTTATAATGTAATGACCAACCAATTCGCACCCAATTTTTCAAGGCTTTTGCATCAGGTTGAGGACGGAAATCTGCAATACTTTCTCCTTTTGCAATTCCAGCTGTATCTACATCGACACGACGATATACATAGTCTAAAAGGGATGGATTTGCCGCAACCATCATTGTAACGACGTCATGCACTGGACTTCCTGTTATTTTCGGATTTAACTTTCTATAAGCTTTATAATAATACGTAAATATCGGCTCGATTAACTTATTAAAACTCGTTTTAGAGTGTTTCGTAATATATTTTACCATTTCCGGTGTAATAATTGCTTCCGATGTAACGTTAAGTGGTACTAATGTCACATTTTTGGCATTTTGCATGACTAATTGTGACGCAATGGGATCACCATGAAAATTCGCCTCTGCGACTGGTGTTACATTGCCAGGCATTAAAAAAGCACCGCCCATTATATAATATTCTTTCACATACTTCATCATCGGCTTTTCTAAAATAAATGCTGTCGCTAACGTTGTTGATCTACCAGCATCGACTAATATTAATTCTCCTTTATATTTTTCAAGAAGATCAAAAAATG
Organism: Bacillus cereus group sp. BfR-BA-01355; assembly: GCF_022663675.1. Classification (NCBI taxonomy): domain Bacteria; kingdom Bacillati; phylum Bacillota; class Bacilli; order Caryophanales; family Bacillaceae; genus Bacillus; species Bacillus cereus group sp. BfR-BA-01355. The sequence continues at coordinate 21,335 of NZ_JAKUFY010000040.1, read as the reverse complement.
TACAAAAAGACTTTATATTTGGTGAAAAAGTTTTTGGAGGTTTAATTGGCCCTAAACCGTCTGCCCCATGAATTTCTGGATAATACGTTGTAACATCTCCGGATAAAGGAATTTTCGCACCATTAATAACAGGTATATCTTCCCGTCCTGCCATTTGCAGCAAATATGCGGCATTACTTGTCGCCTTTTCTTGTGTTACATTTCCATATCCCGTTACTACACCAACAATATCAATATCAGGATGCAACAATCCATACATAATTGCTAAAGAGTCATCAATTCCTGGGTCTCCTAAAAATAATACTTTTTTCATCGACCTCAACTCCATCCCCTCAATTGTTATTAATTTATGAATAACAATTGGTATACAGAATAAAAAAGAACAATTTCATACGAAAAAACGCAGTCCTATAAGGACTACGTTCTTCAGCTAACCTATACTGTTTTTTTTACAGCACTCATACTTCCAATAACATAAGCGATAAACGCAAAACAAATTGGGAAGACAACTGTATGTATACCGAACGGATTTGGATAGAAAAGATGAATACACATATATGAACCTACTCCAACGAAAATGGAAGCAAGCGCTCCTGTAGCATTTCCTTTCCTCCAATATAACCCTAATACGATTGGCCAAATGAATGCTGCTTCTAATCCACCGAAAGAAAATAAATTTAGCCATATTAAAAAATCTGGTGGTTTAATCGCCGCTGCATAAACGAGTAGTCCTACAATACCAGTAATCCACAAACTTCCTTTTTTTATCGTACTGTCTGCTGCATCTTTCTTTATGTAATTTACGTATATATCTTTAATAATTGACGAGCTTACAAGTAATAATAAAGAGTTTACTGTAGACATAATCGCTGCCATTGGTGCGGCTAAGAAAACTCCAGCTAACCACGGTGGCAACACTTCCATCGCAAGTAGCGGCATTACTTTATCTGGTACCGTTATACCTGGAAGTACTACTCTTGCAAATACACCTGTTAAATGCATACCGATCATAATTGTACCAACGACAACTGTTCCAATTATTAAAGCTTGGTGCATAGCTTTTGAATTTTTATAAGACATGGTACGCACGCTAATTTGCGGTAAACCTACAACGCCAATTCCAATTAAAATCCAAAATGATGTAACATATGATTTCGTTAAACTGCCATCTGCTCCGAATGGTGTAATTAAATTTGGATTAATTTGAACAAGTTCCTGCATAATCTTTTCAATTCCACCACCAGCAATGACAGTAGCAATTAAAATGATTGTCGTTCCAACTAACATAATGATTCCTAATAATGTATCTGATAGCGCGACTGCACGAAATCCACCAATTAATACGTACACAAGTACAGAAAAAGTAAATAAAAATAGTGCTGTTGTATACGATAGACCCGTTAGTGACTCAATTAATCGTCCACCGCCGACCCACTGGGCTACTGTCGCCGAAAATAAAAAGATAATAATACATAACGCAGAGAGTATAACAACTGCTTTATTATTGTATCTCCCTTTTAAATAATCGATAAGAGTAATTGCTTCCATCTTCCTAGCGATAATTGCAAACTTTTTACCCATAACCGTTAAAACGATATACCCTGTTACAACTTGAATCGCAGATAACAGTACCCATCCAAGCCCCATATTGTAAGCAATACCAGGGCCACCAATAAAGCTACTTGCACTACCGTACGTAGCAATCATTGTCATCGCTAATAATAAACCGCCTAGCTCACGCCCACCTAGAAAATATTCTTGTAAAAATTTATTATGAGCAGTTGCTTGCACGCGTCTTGAAGCATATACACCAATTAAAAATACAACGATAAACGAAATTATCATTGGAATGATTACATACCAATTCATCTATTATTCCTCACTTTTTTCTTCCTCATCGAGTGAAATATCTTGAAATACAAAACGAACAACTAAACTAAGTAAAATAACCATAACGATAAATCCAACGATACAGCTATAAAAAAACCATGCGGGAAAACCTAATACATATGTATATTCACTTGGATCTTTACTACCAAGCCCATAAGCAAATCCGTACCATATTATAAAATTAATAATAGCAAGTCCAAGACCAATTAACGCTTCTCTATGGGCTATTCGAAAGCGTGGATCATCATGATAATCTTTCATTTTTCCCCCTCCTCTCACGATGTATTATTGTACCATTGTTCTTCTAGTTTTTCCTACTAGAAAGCAAAAACAAGCAGGATTTTTTATAATCATATAGAAGCTTCTCTTACATTACATATTTTTTACAATTGTAACACAAATGAAATTTGAATTTTCAGTATTTATTAATTATGATTTTAATTAGAGGCTTTCCATCTAGTTTCCACATCCTTGATTTCGGAATAAGCGCCGTCTCGTACTGCGTTTACATTATATTTTCAAGGGGGTTATACAATGAGTCAACTAGCTGTAAATCTTCATGAAAAGGTAGAAAAGTTTCTTCAAGGTACAAAAAAGTTATATGTGAATGGATCTTTCATTGAAAGCGCTTCCGGTAAAACGTTTAAAACACCTAACCCAGCAACTGGTGAAACACTTGCCGTCGTTTCTGAAGCTGGTCGCGAAGATATTCATAAAGCTGTAGTCGCAGCTCGTATGGCTTTTGACGAAGGTCCTTGGTCTCGTATGAGCACTGCTGAGCGAAGCCGTCTCATGTACAAGTTAGCTGATCTAATGGAAGAACATAAAGAAGAGCTTGCACAGCTCGAAACATTAGATAACGGAAAACCAATCCGTGAAACAATGGCAGCAGACATACCACTTGCAATTGAGCATATGCGCTATTACGCTGGATGGGCTACGAAAATCGTTGGTCAAACAATTCCTGTTTCCGGTGATTACTTTAACTATACACGCCATGAAGCTGTTGGTGTCGTTGGTCAAATTATCCCTTGGAACTTCCCGCTTCTTATGGCAATGTGGAAAATGGGAGCAGCGCTTGCTACAGGATGTACAATCGTTTTAAAACCTGCAGAACAAACTCCACTATCTGCTCTATACTTAGCTGAATTAATTGAAGAAGCTGGATTCCCGAAAGGTGTTATTAATATCGTACCTGGATTCGGTGAATCAGCTGGACAAGCTCTCGTTAATCATCCACTCGTTGATAAAATTGCATTTACCGGTTCTACTCCTGTCGGTAAACAAATTATGCGACAAGCATCCGAATCATTAAAACGCGTTACACTTGAATTAGGCGGTAAATCACCAAATATCATCTTGCCAGATGCTGATTTATCTCGCGCGATTCCTGGTGCACTTTCTGGTGTTATGTTTAACCAAGGACAAGTATGCTCTGCTGGGTCACGCTTATTTGTTCCGAAGAAAATGTATGATAATGTCATGGCTGATCTCGTCCTCTATTCTAAAAAACTAAATCAAGGTGTCGGTCTTAACCCTGAAACAACAATTGGTCCTCTCGTTTCTGAAGAACAACAAAAACGTGTAATGGGCTACATTGAAAAAGGGATTGAAGAAGGAGCTGAAGTACTATGCGGAGGAAGTAATCCATTCGATCAAGGCTACTTCGTTTCTCCTACAGTATTCGCTGACGTAAATGATGAAATGACGATCGCAAAAGAAGAAATTTTCGGTCCAGTTATTTCTGCAATACCGTTTAACGATATTGATGAAGTAATTGAACGTGCAAATAAATCACAATTCGGCTTAGCGGCTGGTGTGTGGACAGAAAATGTTAAAACAGCACACTATGTTGCAAGTAAAGTACGTGCAGGTACAGTATGGGTAAACTGTTATAACGTCTTTGATGCAGCATCTCCATTTGGAGGATTTAAACAATCTGGTCTTGGCCGTGAAATGGGATCTTACGCATTAAATAACTATACAGAAGTAAAGAGCGTTTGGCTTAACTTAAATTAATGAGAAAGAACCTGACCTACCTGGTCAGGTTCTTTTCATTATGTATTCCTTTAAACTTGCAGTCCTCCGCTCACATTTAATACTTCACCTGTAATATAAGATGCGTATTCTGATGCTAAAAAAGCTGCTGCGTTCGCAATATCTTCTGGCGTTCCAATTCTACCAACTGGAATAGCACCAACCATCTTTTCTTTCACTTTATCTGGTATCGTTTTTGTCATATCTGTATCCATAAAACCCGGACAAATCGCATTACAAGTAATACCGAAGCTTCCAACTTCTTTCGCTGCTGTTTTCGTTAAACCGACAACTCCTGCCTTTGTAGCCGCATAATTTGCTTGACCTATGTTTCCTTCTCTACTAATTGAAGATATATTAATAATGCGTCCATACCCTTGTTGTCTCATGTAAAGAAGCGCTGGTTGCATACAATAAAAAACACCAGTTAAGTTCACTTGTAATACTTGTTCCCAAGCAGACTTCTCCATTTTATGTAACATTGCATCTCTTGTAATCCCGGCGTTATTCACCAAAATATGTAATGTACCGAATTTTTGAACCGCATATTCAATTAACGACTTCGCTTCATTTTGATTACTCACATCACATCGATATGAGCACACTTCATATCCTTCATCTGATAACTCACGTGTCGTTTTTTGTAGATTCTCTTCATTTACATCGCTAATTAATACTTTCGCCCCTAGTTTTGCATAAACCCTTGCAATCTCTTTTCCAATTCCCTGTGCAGCTCCTGTTACAACAGCTGTTTTCCCATTTAAAAACTCCATTCCTATCCCCCATTTCTATTACTTATACTGTATATTTCGGCTTTTTGCTTTTCAATTCCTCTTTGTATAAAAAAGTCTATTTGTGTCAAACTAACTTTGCAACGTCGCATAAAGTGCAAGGAGATTATGTCGAATGAACAAAAAGAATTTCAAACAAGGCAAAGCAACTGATGGCATTGATGTTGAGTTCTCTCGCGAACTCGCTGACCACAATGACTTAGAAGCAAACGCACGTGCAAATGCCGCTGATGCACGTCAAAAACGCCAATCAACCGAAAAATAAGGTACATCACAACCTTATTCTTTTCAAAAGGGACCTACTACCCAACAAAATAAACCGAGAGACATCTCTCGGTTTATTTTCTATATTTTTTTGCATAATGAGCCAAAGTAAGCAACGGATATATATGAGCATAACTATGATAACGAATATAAAACCCACCTGGCAAGCCTGTTCCAGTAGGATATTTTTCATTTACATAAGGGTTGGAAAGCAAATATGAAATACCTTTGCGAATGACTGGCGTTTCTTTATCATAGTAAGAAATGAGGGCATCTAACGCCCATGCTGTTTGGGATGGTGTACTAAATGGCAAAGTAACAAATCTTTTTTCCACACTACTTTGGCAAGATTCTCCCCAGCCACCATCTTCATGCTGTATATGTTCAAGCCATAAAGCTGCTCGTTTCAATGATGGATCGCTAGATGGTATTCCGAGTGACCGTAAACCCGTCAACACTGCCCACGTACCATATATATAACAAATTCCCCATTTCCCATACCACGATCCATTTTCCTCTTGTACATTCATTAACCAATTTATCGCACTTTGTTTTTGTTTCTCGGGCAATTGATTTTGCGTATACGTCCCGAAAAATTCTAACACTCTTCCTGTAATATCTGGTGTAGAAGGATCTGTAATCATATCACTTGCATTTTCGATTGGTAAATTTGCTAATATACGGCTCGTTACCCCTTTTTCAAAAGCCCCCCAACCACCATCATTATTTTGCAATCCTTTAACCCAATTAACCGCTCGCTTCCAAGCATTGTCTACATTTTCGTTCCCTCTACTTCGCGCCAATGCTCTTAACGTAGCAGTTGTATCATCAATATCTGGAATCGTCGTATTCACATCCGAAAAGCCCCAACCACCTGGGCAGAGATCCGGTGCATGTACACTCCAATCTACTTTCTTTGTTTGCTGTTTTCTTAGTAAATACGCTGATGCATTTTGAATCACTTTACTTGCTTTCGGAACTTGAGCTTCTTGTAAAGCATAACTGAGTAAAGCTGTATCCCATATAGTTGACGGAGAGTTTTGCAAATGGCTCCCTCTCTCCATCTTCCATATATAAGATGTGATTCCCGTTATAGCCTTCTGAATAATTGGTGATTGAATAGAATGTCCTAATGCAAGTAAAGCATAAATCATATAAAACGAGGCAGTTGCGTAACTATATAATGTTCCATTTTCATCAATACGCTCTTTCATAAAACGTTCTACTTCCTCATATCCTTTATGATGCAAAGAAAGTGGATACGTTATAATTTTCTTCACGTCACTTACTAACGTTTGAAAAACTGGAGATCGGTCCTCCCGAAACCATCCTCCGCCCCCGCCTGCAATATGATTTAAATTTGGCAATAACTTTTTCTCTACTCGAAATCTTTTATTTAAACACAACATCATCGGAATTAAATGAATACGTGCTGAGCTACTCAGTTCAAAAATACTGAGAGGGGAATCATTCTGCAGAAACATAATTGGTGTTGGCAAATGAAAGAGAGAAGGGTATTCATATTCTCCATGAATTGCTAATAAAAACTTCGTCATAAAATGAGCACGCGCTACCCCCCCGCGCTCATTTATAAACATTTCCGCTCGCTTCATATTCGCATCTTCTTTTGTATATTTTTCCGATGCAAGTAAGGCAGCATAAGATTGAATTGTAGCAGATAAATTACCACCCATTTCATCTTCATACAATTTCCATGTTCCTTCATTTGTTTGAAGTGATGCTAATCTTTTTACAAACGGTTCTATCTCTTTATCTCTACCTAATAATTTTAATAAAAAAATCATATGACAATCTGTTAGTGGCGCTCCTTCAAAACAAAACTGCCACGTACCATCTTGCCGTTGCATTGTTTGAAGTGCAGTTGTTCTTCTCGCTATTTCTTCATGCACTTTTTCATATAATAACAAGTTACTCACCCACCCTTTCGAAATCCGTATAACGATATTCAAAAAGGTAGCTGAATATGTATGAAAACAAAGAAAAGCAGAACATATAAAATGTTCCGCTCATAAACAATATCCTACTCCGACAATAATCCCTAATAAAGCACCAACTACTACTTCATACGGTGTATGCCCAACAAGTTCATTTAACTTCTTATATTCTGTTTCTCTACCGTGAAAAAACTCATTCAATATTTTTGCTTGTTTACTTACTGCAAGCCTTACTCCTGAAGCATCATACATAACAATAATGGCAAAAATAGTAGCAACCGCAAACATCGAGCTTTCCACACCTTCTACTACCCCAACTCCTGTAGCAAGTGCTGTAACAGTTGAAGCATGAGAACTCGGCATCCCACCTGAAGCGAAAAACTTTGCAAAATCAAATTCACCCGTTTTGACTAATTTAAAGACTACTTTCGTTAATTGTGCTAAAAACCATGAAATTACAGCGGCCATAAGCGGATCATTATGTAAAATTGTTTCCATGTTCTCAGCTCCTTACTGACTATAATGGAAATTCTATATAATATAAGTATAAAGAAAAATGCGTAGAAAATACTACGCATTATGATACTTTTGCTGATTTATTTTTTATAAATTTCGGTTGTTTCTGCACTAAAAACTTTGTCTTCGCTACCGAGAATACAAATAAAGCAACCCATATACAGAAAAATGCAATCATATGTGTAGATGTGAAATGTTCACCAAATACAAATACACCTAAAATTAAGCTAATTGTTGGCGCAATATATTGTAAAAATCCCACCATATAAAGCGGAATAAGTTGTGCTCCTTTTGCAAAATAAAATAGTGGTAATGCCGTTACAATACCTGCTCCTATTAAAAGTAACGTTGATAACATTGAAATAGATCCAAATGAGCCGAAACCATGTGCTCCTGTCATAACAAGATAAATGATTGCAAACGGCGTCACTAACATCGTTTCCATCGTAAGTCCAATTGTGGCATCATAGTTTAACAGTTTTTTCGTTAATCCGTATAATCCAAATGAAAAGGCAAGTGAAAGAGAAACCCACGGAATAGATCCGAAACGTACTGTTAAAATGACAACCCCTACTCCTGCTAAACCAACTGCAACATATTGCCAAAAGTTTAACTTTTCCTTTAAAACGACTGTACCAAGTAAAATACTAATAAGCGGATTAATATAATAGCCAAGACTCGCTTCAATAACATGATTATGATTAACGGCCCATATGTAAACAAACCAGTTTCCGCTAATCAAGACTGAAGCTATTGTTAATGACATTAATAATTTAGGTCGTTTAAAAAGATTCACAAATTCCCCAATAAACTGGCGAAACCTCTTCGTAACACCTAATACAAGTAACATAAAAACAAATGCCCAAACGATGCGGTGTGCTAATATTTCATCTGCTGGAACTTCCTCAACCCATTTCCAATAAATCGGTAGAATTCCCCACATCGTATAAGCACCAGCCGCATATAGTATCCCTTTTTTTTGCTCTGCTGATTGACTCCCCATCTTCCTTTTTCTCCTCTTCTCATTTTTTCTCCATTATACGGTCTCACATGCTCACTTTACCAATAATCAATCTGCATTTCTTTCGACATTTCTCATACAACGAATAATAAACATACCGTTATTACAACAAGTAACGGTATGCCGAAAACAAATTTCTTTTTATGAGTTTTATGATGAAACATATACATACCGATCCAAGCTCCAACTGCTCCCCCAGCTGCCGCTGATAAAAACAGCGTACTTTCTGGCGTTCTCCACTGTTTCTTCTTTGCTTTTCGTTTATCAAGCCCCATAAGGCTAAAAGCTATAACGTTAATAATAAGAAAATAAATCCATTTCATCGCTTTCTCTCCTTATGAAAAATTCGCTTAATGGTAACACGAAAAAACGCCGGAAACAACTGAAGAACTCTTTTTATCAAACTAGTTTCATTCCTTTTTCTTAATTAGTTACCTTCATATTTACAAAACCAACTAAAATCGCAATTAAAGCATTTAAATAGAAAAATGTTATGAGCAGAATCTTATATTTCATTACATTCACCCACTACCATATCATCAAAAAAATTGCTCTCAATCACTTTCTCCTCAAAATGAAGAACTACAATTAGCCCTACATATAAAGAAACCAAATTTAGAAACCATTCCCCATTCTCATCTTTCTTAGCTAAGCATTTAAATATCTCTTGAAATTGCATACGCTCGTCTGCAGCAACAATCGGACGCACACCAAAATATTTCAATACGAGATTCAGCTTCAACTGCACGGATAATGATAAAATATATTTTAATAGCTTCGTATACTCTGTACTATCTTTTTGACTATACAACTTCACAAGCTTTGGATGTAAATTCGAAATCGATAATTCCTCGTCAGTCACTCTAGTTACTTCTATCGTTTCAATCATCTTTTTCGTATCCATCACATTCACCCCTTCTGAAAAAATTCTAAAGCCAAAGAGTACTTAATTCAAAATGTGCAATAATTGTGCGTTTCTCGTCTCTCGTTCTTCCTCACTGACTAAATCATACTTTTTTAGAAGGTGAAAAATATCATTTAATAATTTCTGCGAATGATTACCTTGTAAAAAACTCTTTAACTCTTTAAAGATCCCTTCAGGTAAAGAATTCTTTTGACTTTCGAGCTTATTCATCACATCTTCAATAGAATGATCAATGTTACACGCCATACTAAACTTCCCCCTCTATCCTCTATAAATAATATCCTCAGCTAACGATGTAAACACTTCTCCAACAAGAGAATCTTCATCATATACAGATGAACCGCTATTTTCTTCACGTTTTGCAAAAGGTACTTGTGCGATTACTTCTGTTTGCAATTGTTCTGCTAACATTTCGCCACCGCCTTTTCCGAAGAGATAATTTTTCGATCCATCTTGCTCTTCATAATAAGCCATATTTTCTACAATCCCTAAAATCTCGTGTTTCGTATGCTTTGCCATAACTCCTACTCTAGATGCTACGAACGAAGCTACATTGTGTGGTGTTGTAACGATAATTTCTTGCGCCTGCGGGATCATTGCTGCAACATCAATAGCAACATCTCCTGTACCAGGTGGTAAATCAAGAAGTAAATAATCTAATTCTCCCCAGTGCGTATTCGCAAGGAAATTTTGAATCCATTTATTTAACATCGGTCCGCGCCACATAACCGGGTTATTTCCTTCCGTAAAAAATCCCATCGACATAATTTTAACACCGTGACTAACGACCGGAATTGCTGTTTGATCAATCATCGTTGGTTTCTTATTCGTTTCCATCATAGCTGGAATACTAAAACCATATATGTCTGCATCTAATATCCCCACTTTTTTGCCCATACGAGCTAGTGCAGTTGCAAGATTAATTGTCACCGTTGATTTTCCAACTCCACCTTTTCCACTCGTTACAGTAATAAACCGTACTCCTGAATCAAGGCGAAGCATGCTCGGCATACCAGTTTCTGTTCTACTATTTTTCTTTAACTTCTCTGTTAAAGCTGCACGTTCTTCTTGTGTCATAGAACCAAATGTTACATCCACTTTAGAGGCACCAATTGCGTGAAGTGATTCTTCAATATCTTGTTGAATTTTTGCTTTTAACGGACAACCTTGTATTGTTAGTACTACTTCAAGTTTAACCTCTGTTCCGTTCATTTGTATATTTCTAACCATATTTAATTCTACAACACTTTTGTGTAACTCTGGATCCTCTACATGTTTTAATACATTTATTATTTGTTCTTGAGTAAGCATAGAACTCATCCCTTCTCTTATTCTAATTTATATACAACATCTTCTCGGCGCTTCATCTGTTGAAAAAGCTTATTACCCTCCGCTAACGGGCGGGATTAATGCGACTATATCTCCTACTTTTATCATCTCTTCATTCGTTACAAACTCTTCATTAATTGCAACCATTACTGTATCCAAGGATTGCAAATGATAACTATCTTTCAACCATTCTTTTAATTGCCCAACAGTCATTTCTTGTTTTTCTGAAATTATTAATTGATCCAATCCAACTTCCTCACGCAAATTTGCAAACAATAAAATTGTAATCATTTTCTCATTCTTCCTTCTTTGGTTTTCCTTCTGGATATGGTGTGTTTTCAAGTTGATCTCCAACCCACATCGTTCCATCTTCCCGAAATTCTTTTTTCCAAATTGGAACGATTCGTTTTATACGTTCAATCGCGTACTCATTCGCTTCATAAGCTACTTTACGATGCGGTGATGAAACTGCAATGACTACCGCAATATCCATGATTTCTAGCCGCCCTACACGGTGCGTAATTGCTACTTTTGCATCCGGCCATCTTTCACTAATTTCTTCACCAATTCTCATAAGTTGTTTTACTGCCATCGGTTTATATGCTTCATACTCTAAATGTAGCGTTCGTTTTCCTTTTGTAAGTTCTCTCACGGTACCAATAAATGTTGTAATCGCACCCGCTTCCCTTCTTGCGACTTTATTCGTTACTTCTTCAACTAAAATCGGATTATCTACAATCTCAAATAACACTTGTCCCATTAGAACCACCTCTCACTTTATGAAATGTCCAAGGCCATTCACTACCTTCGTTATCTTCTAATAAAAGAACATCGACAAACATATCTTTTTTATATCCTCTTGTCCCGCCCGGCAATACGATAAACACGTTTGATTCTGCCAATGAGGAAACTGAGCTAGATTTATCAAAACCTGATGGATAAGCTATTAATTTCCCCTCATCATATTGCAATTTCGCTCGTACAAATCTTGTAAATGGATTCGGTTTTAGAAAATCTTCTCCTAATAACGCTTTTTCTCTTTTTAAATGTACTTTTTCACTAAACATATACGCCCGAATACACGGTCTTACGAATAATTCAAACCCTACATAACAAGCTGATGGATTTCCTGATAAACCAAATAATAACTTGCCATTTAATTGTGCTACAGTCGTAACACTCCCTGGCCGCATTGCAACTTTATTGAAAAGAACAGAGGCACCTAACTTTTCGTAAATAGCTGGTAAATAATCGTAATCTCCTACTGATACACCGCCCGTTGTAATTAACATATCCACTTGCCCAAGCGCTTCTTTCACAGCTGTAAAACATGTATTAAAATCATCACTAAACTTCCCAAAATATTTTACTCTGCCGCCTGCTCTTCGAATTTGAGACAATATCATATACGTATTACTATTTCGGATTTTCCCTGGCTGTAATGAATCATCGACATCAAGCAATTCACTCCCAGTCGCTAACAGTCCAATTACAGGCTTTCTCGCAACTGGCACTTCACTATAACCGAATGTAGCAAGAAGAGCTGAAATACCTGGATTAATGTACGATCCTTTCTTTGCAAGAACCGTTCCTTTACGAGCATCTTCACCTTGAAAAGAAATATTGTCGCCCTTTTTGAATGATCGCTTCACTTCCATATAATTGTTGCCATTCTTCTCATATTGACGAGTCAGCTCTAACATAACAACCGCATCACACCCATTCGGAATTTGTGCTCCCGTCATAATTCGAACTGCTTGAAACGGACCTACTTTCTCATGGAATAGCGATCCTGCACCAATTTCACCCACTACTTCAAATACAATTGGCGTTTCATAACTTGCTAAATTAGTATCTTCTGCTCGAATAGCAAATCCGTCATACGGCGAACGATTAAATGACGGTACATCATGGTCAGCTATTAAATCCTCTGCTAATATACGTCCATAAGCTAATTCAATTGGTAATAGCTCCTTTAAGCCTTTATCAGCAAATCCCATCACTTTACGAACAGCTTCTTCAACCGTAATTGGCACTCTTCTTTCCATTGTTGACACCCTCTCTATTAACCGAATACGCGATAATATAGTTGTTTCGCTTTCGAAATATCATTTGTACCATGAATAAAAACACGACCATCTCGAAAAACAACCACGCGGTAATCATCGAATTGGCAAGATAGTAAATACGGATTCCGATCTACTTTCCCCAGTTTTTGTAATACTTTTTCTATATCATCAAAATTGTATTTCCTATTGTCTACTGTTCTAATTTGAACTGTATTTCTTCCGCATAAAACAGCTGCTTTCGTTTGATTTTCGTATGATAAATAAGGATAAGTTCGATTCAAACCGCATGAGAGACAAGCGTCTGTTTTTATTTTCCCTAATTTTATAAAATGATTTTGATTACTCCATATATCAAACATGAAAAATGTTTTTCTAATTGCTGAGAAATCTTCCACTAAAATTTTGAGTGCTTCTGCCAATTGATATGCTGCGACGATTTGAACAGTCGGGCTAATAATTCCAGCGGTATCACATGTCACACCTGTAACAGGAATATTTTTCAGCATACAATGTAAACACGGTGTCTCTTGCGGAATAATTGTATAACTCATACCATACGATCCAACGCAAGAACCATATACCCAAGGAATATTATGTTTTTGTGATAAATCATTTATTACAAATCGAATATCAAAATTATCTGTTGCATCAATGATTACATCTACATTTTTTAATAGACCTTCCATATTTTCTGAAGTTGCATCCATTACGAAAGCATGTATTTGTACTTCCGAATTAATTTGTTCTAACCGATTTTTTGCAGCAATTGCTTTCGGCATTTTCTCTCTCGCATCTTGTTCAGAGTACAATTGTTGCCTTTGTAAATTACTCCATTCAACGTAGTCACGATCAATAATCGTCAACTTGCCAACACCTGCACGTACGAAACTTTCGGCACTTGCACTTCCTAATGCGCCTGCCCCTACAATTAACACATGTTTATTTCGAATTTTTTCTTGTCCTTTACTCCCAATTGGTTTGAACAACTGTTGTCGTGAATACCGATCAGCCATTACATACCCTTCCTCTCAAGAACTCTATTTCATATTAGAATGTTGTTTCTGATAACAAGCAAAGTAAGCAAAACCAACAAACCCAGCTCCTCCAATTACATTTCCGATAAAAACAGGAACAAAATTTTTAGCCAAATCCATCCACGTTAGATGACCAGCAAAAATAACAGCGGAAATGACAAACATATTTGCTACTACTTGCTGAAATCCAATCACTACAAATGCCATAATTGGAATCCAAATTCCGATGATTTTTCCGACAAAATCACTCGTCCCGTAAGCGAGCCAAAGAGCAAGACAAACGAGCCAATTACAACCAATTGCTAAAATTAAAGTTCTTCCAAATGATTCATGTAACTTCCCTTCCGCTATCGCTACTGTTTTATTTAAATACTCTCCCTCTGTTAATCCGCCAAGATGTCCAAAGCAATACGCAACGAAAATTGCCCCAATAAAATTCATGAGAGTAATCCAAACCCAGTTATTCAGTACACTTATCAATGTAATTTTCTTTGCATAAAGCGCCATAGACAGTGACATCATATTTCCCGTAATTAATTCTCCTCCTGCTAATACTACGAGCATAAGTCCAACAGGAAATACCGCTCCTCCTAAAACATTCACTAGACTCCCCCAGCGCTCAGGTAAATTCCCTAAAACTCGAATGTTAAGTAAAAAACCTATCGCAATAAACGCTCCTCCTAAAAAACCGAGAATAAGCATCGCTGGCAATGTCTGTCTTACTTTTTGAACACCGGCCTCAATGACAAGCTCAGCAATTTGTTCCGGCTTATGAAATGCCATTACCCATTCCTCCATTTTCTCCAAATAAAAAAGCAGCTTCAAAAAACCTCCTCAAAATAAAGGTTTTTGAATGCTGCTTAATTTCTCTGCACATCTTTTACAGAGATATCAATCATCACTTTTACTATAAAATAGAAAATCCACAACTCTTGTAAATTCCCCATTTTTCACTATGACGCTAGCTTTATATATTAACCACCGATATGTGACATTTCAATTTTAGGTATTGTATTCTTATTTTTATGATTTAAGCGTTCATCTGAATAACGATCTTCCCTATTATTCCATATATCGCGTACTACATCTGTAATGTCCTCATCTGTATGTTCAGAACGAAGCAATTCTCTTAAATCATTTCCTTTAGAAGCAAATAAGCAAGTATATAATTTTCCTTCTGCAGAAATACGAGCTCTCGTACATGATGAGCAAAAAGAATCTGTTACCGATGAAATAATACCTATTTCCTCGTCGCTTCCTATATAACGATACCTAGTAGCCACTTCACCAGAATAATTTGCTTCTATCCGTTCTAACGGCATAACTTGATGAATCGTATCTACTATTTCTTGTTTAGAGACGACCTCTTTTAAATCCCAACCATTATAATTTCCAACGTCCATATACTCAATAAAACGAAGAATATGCTTGTTTTCCTTAAAGTATTGCGCCATCTGCAAAATGTCCTGTTCGTTTTTTCCCTTTTGAACGACCATGTTTATTTTAATTTTCATTCCAACTTCAGCTGCAGCCTGTATTCCTTCCAGAACCCTTTGCACTTTGCTCCTATTACCATTTAAATAGAAAAACCGCTCTTCTTCTAAGGAATCTAAGCTAACTGTTACACGTGATAGTCCCGCCTTATATAAATCAGGAGCAAATTTTTTAAGTAACGATCCATTGGTTGTTAAACCGATATCTTCTACACCATCTATTTTATGAAGCCGCTCAATAAGCTTTGGAAGCCCTCTTCTAAGTAACGGTTCTCCGCCTGTAATCCGTAATTTTCTCACACCTAAAGAAACGAAAATACGTGTTATCCTTTCAATTTCATCAAAAGATAAAATTTTGTCATTAGACAAAAACGAGTAATCAGGACCAAATATTTCTTCTGGCATACAATATCGACAGCGAAAATTACAGCGATCAGTAACTGAAATACGTAAATCCTTTAACGGACGTTGCAACTTGTCTAATGTAACTGATTTCATCTTCATTGCCTCACTTTTATTTTATATTTAAAACACGCTCTGGATGGGTATACACATTTAAGGATTGATTACGAATAAATCCTATTGTCGTAATACCTAAATCTTCCGCTAGTTGCAAAGCTAACTCAGTTGGAGCTGATTTTGATAGTATAATTTCACAACCGATTTTTGCAACTTTCAATAATATTTCCGAAGAAATACGACCACTAAAAACAATGATTTTATCTTTTATAGAAATATCGTTTCTTAAACAATAACCATAAATTTTGTCTAGTGCATTATGCCTACCAATATCCATTCGGCTTAAAATAATACCATTCACATCACATAAAGCTGCATTATGAACCCCACCAGTATGATGAAACGTATCCGCAGATTGCTGCATTTCTTTCATTAACCGAAAACAATCCTCTGCCGTAACCTGTACATGGACACCCTTCATTTTTTTTGCACTTAGTGCATCATTTGTAAAAATAAACCCTTGCCTACTCATACCACAACAAGACGTAATATAGCGTTTATTTTGCATTTGTTCATAATACGGATTTACTTTTGTCGTTGTTACATGCACAAAGCCTTCTTTCTCCTGCACCCATACACTATCAATATCTTCATACTTCCGAATGATTCCTTCAGACGCTAAGAAGCCTATTACCATATCTTCTATATATTCTGGAGTACTAACCATTGTAACAAACTCCTGTCCGTTCATTTTAATGGTGACAGGAAACTCTGTTACAATGCTGTCCTCTATATGCTTAAATGCTCCCTGTTCATAACGAAAGATTTCTCTTTCTACCTGTATCGGTTTCACGATCAGTATCCTTCTCTCACGTTATATTTTTATCAAAAACAAATACCGAAACTGCAATATCTTCTTCTACTTTCATATCTGAAAACAAATTCACTAATTTCGCGCCAACAAGTTCCTCCAAATGTTCACGGGAATTCGCAGCATACACTTCTTGAATCATTTTTGTTCTAGCCAGATGAACCATTTCCGCACCGTCCATCGTACTTGAAATAAATTTTTCAGTAGGTGTTAAGTTTCCATAAAGAGTCGCTATAGCCATATTTTCTGCAAAAACAGTATGAATTCGTTCCGGTCCTTTTCCGAAAAGTTCCTTTCGAAGTTTTCGGATCATATCATTAAATTCATGTACTTTTTTTGACATACAATTATACCTCCCAAAAGCCTCATTTTACTTTATTATATATTTTACCAAAATGAGCCTTCCGCCCAAACTATTTCGTACAAATATTTGGGCGAAAAGGTTCACTTCATGAAGTTTATTCGTCTTTTAACCCTTTCCCCATACCTTTTAAGAAATGAAGCCCAAACCCGATCGCACGGTTAATATCTGGGTCTTTCAATACTTTCATAAGATCGAATACCCCTACTTTTTTATTACTTTCTAGATGTTCATTACCTTCTTCTAGCCCGACTAATAAACTACCTATAAGCTTTTTCGTAAGTTCTGGGTCAAGTTCAGTTAACGCACCTGCAGCGCCCATCATATTATTAATTAAATTTGTAACAGGCTCACGAGTTACTTGACCTAGAACAATCTTCGCAATTGGTTCTTTCGCTTTTAGCATAGAATTTGCAGCTTCTAGCATTCCAATGTCATTTAATTCCCCTACTATATTAAACATCTGATTTAGAGCTTCTTCATTATTAGTTAGAAGCTCTTTTAAATCATCTAACTTTTGCTGTTTTATTTCTTCCTCAGTTAATTCTTGTTTTTGAATCATTTTTATAGGTGCAGCCATAGTTTTCTCCTCCTACTTATCCGTTAAATGCACATACCCTGTACGTGCCCACTTACGATGTACCTCAATTCCAGCTTGAGGGTGACGTTTTTTATTGCGTGGGTTCGCTTTTGGCATCGGATTTTCGCCATCAACTTCTAACACTTCCATACGTACTTTCGTTTGTTTATACGCAGGTGTATTCGTACGTACATCCACAGCAGGACCTGTTAAGAAATTAATTGCCGTTTCGTTATCTGTAGAGTTCATCGGTAAATATAACTCATTCGCTTTTACACGATCTGTAACGAGTGCACGTAATTTTAATGCTCCAAAAGGAGAGACAAGACGAACTAACGAACCTGTTTTTACGCCACGTTCTTTTGCAAGGTCTGGAGAGATTTCAACGAAAACACCAGGTACTTTCGTTTGAATACCTGTTGATTTATTTGTCATATTCCCTTCATGGAAATGCTCAAGCATACGACCGTTGTTAATGTGAAGGTCAAACTCGGCTGGAAATTCAGCTGGACGTACCCAGTCAGCAATCGCAAAACGAGCTTTTTTATCTGGGAAGTTAAATCCATCTTGGAACAGAAGTGGTGTATTCGTTCCATCAAAACTTCCCCAATGGAAACTGTTCCATCCTTCAAGTACTTCATAGTTCGCTTGCGAGAACAATGGTGATAAACTTGCCATTTCAGCAAAGATTTCACTTGGGTGGCTATAATTCCAGTTTGCACCTAGTTTATTCGCAACTTCCTGGACGATCCACCAGTCTGGTTTCGCATCTCCTAGCGTAGGAAGAACTTGATATAATCTTTGGACACGGCGCTCTGTATTTGTGAAAGTACCTTCTTTCTCAAGAGATGGCGCTGCTGGTAATACAACATCTGCATATTGAGCAGTTTTAGAAAGGAAAACATCTTGCACAACGAAGAAATCAAGGCTCGTTAACACTTCATGTACATGATTTGCATTAGAATCTACAAGAGCCATATCTTCTCCGACAAGATACATTGCTTTCATTTTTCCTTCGTCAATTGCGTGAAGCATTTCAATATTATTAAGACCTGGTTCACTATCAATTTTCACTCCGTAAGCAGTTTCAAATTTCGCACGTTCCATTTCGTTAGTAACGTGCTGATATCCTGGAAGCCATCCTGGTAAAGTACCCATATCACAAGCACCTTGTACGTTATTGTGACCTCGAAGTGGGTATGCACCTGCTCCTGGACGACGATAGTTCCCTGTTGCAAGAAGTAAGTTTGAAATCGCAGCGGAAGTATCAGAGCCACCTGTATTTTGCGTTACTCCCATCCCCCAAAGGATACATGTACCATCTGCATCACGAATCATTTCAGCCATTTGAATAAGTGTTTCTTTTGAAATACCAGTCATTTCTTCTCCATATTCAAGTGTATATTCTTTCAGGCTCTCTTTGAAATCTTCAAAGAAGTTTACATTCTCATTAATAAATTCTTGATCATGCCAACCTTGATCAATCATATATTTCGTAACAGCCATTAACCATACTTGATCTGTTCCTTGTTTTGGACTAATAAAGACATCTGATCGCTCTGCCATTTCTGTTTTACGAAGATCAGCTACAATTAACTTTTGTCCGTGTAATTTATGTGCACGTTTAATACGTGTAGCTAAAACAGGATGACCTTCTGTCGGATTACATCCTACAATAATAACAAGACCAGATTGCGCAATATCTTTAATCGTTCCTGCATCACCGCCCATACCAATTGTACGGAACAAACCATCCGTTGCTGGTGATTGGCAATAACGTGAGCAGTTATCAATATTATTCGTTTCAAATACTTGTCGGGCTAGTTTTTGAATAACGTAATTGTCTTCATTCGTAATTTTAGATGAAGAAATAAAACCGATAGCATCTTTACCATACTCTTCTTTAATCGATCCTAATTTACTTGCAACTACATTCAATGCTTCTTCCCATGTCGATTCAACAAACGTTCCATTTTTACGAATTAAAGGTTTTGTAATTCGTTCTTTAGAATTTACGAAATCCCAACCAAATTTCCCTTTTACACAAGTGGAAATTGCGTTAACTGGTGCATCTGAAGATGGCTGTACTTTAAGGATTTCACGCCCCTTCGTCCACACTTCAAACGAACAACCTACACCACAAAATGTACATACTGTTTTCGTTTTCTTCGTACGAGTATCACGCATGGCCGCTTCCACTTCTGATACCGCAAAAATACCGCTATATCCAGGCTCAACTTCTTTAATTAAATCTACCATCGGTTCAAGAATATCTGGTTTTAATCCCGTCATAAATCCAGCTTCACCGAGCATCGTTTTCTCCATTAAAGCGTTACAAGGGCAAATCGTTACACATTGACCACAGCTAACGCATGAAGAATCATTAATATTTACTCCTTCATCCCAAATAACTCGTGGGCGTTCCGCTTCCCAGTCTATCGATAACGTTTCATTTACTTGTAAGTTTTGACACACCTCAACGCATTGACCGCATGCAATACATTGATTAGGGTCATAGCGATAAAACGGATGCGTCATATCAACTTCACTTACATCTACTTTCGGTTCATAAGGATATTTTTGATGTTCGATTTCCATTAATTCTGCTGTATTATGCAGTTTACAGTTCCCATTGTTATTGTCACATACTGTACAGTATAATAAATGATTTTCTAGTAACCGATCCATCGCCTCTGTTTGCGCTTCTTTTGCGCGAACAGAAGCACGTTCAATGTCCATACCTTCCGTTGCTATCGTCGAACAAGAACGCATTAACTTTCCGTCAACTTCTACAATACAAGTGTCACATGTTTGAATAGGATCTACTTCTGGCACGTAACAAATTTGCGGATGTTCAATCCCGTTCTCATTAATCACACCCAATATCGTTGAACCAGGCTCCGCTGCATACTTTTTTCCGTCAATTGTAATATGAACCATGTTGTCATTCATGGTCTTTCCCCCTTTTTGAGAATAAAAAAACTCCACCACGAAAATATACGCACCACATTTTTGGCACGCTATTATCATGGTGGAGTAGTTTATTAGCACATCTTGCTAAAATACCAATCCATTTATTCATAAATAAAACGATAGATTCATAACAGGTCATATCACGATTCCATCTTTAACACTATAATTATAGCGTTAAATGTACAAATATACAATATAAATTTTAAACTGCGCATATGTCTGTATGTAACTATCCATAATAACCCATATAAAGTTCAACGAGGAATAAGGTGAATATATGGGTTCTTTTCGAAAATGGATAAGGGGCGAAAAATCTTTCTCTACACACGAGCAATCTGAAACTGTATTACATAAAGAAATTTCTTCCTCCATGCCGCTTAATCTTAAACACTTATCCAAATTATTTAGTGGTATTCCAGAATTAATTACACGCACTTTCCCGTTAAAAAACGGAAAAGAAGCTGCTCTTATATATATGGAAGGACTTGTAGATAAAACTGTTATTAATGTAGATATTCTTCGGCCTCTCTTATTTAAAGAATGGAATGAAGACGATTTTTGGGAATCTTCTGTTTCTATAGGGAATATTAAAAAAGTTCAGAAGTGGATAGACATTGAGCAATCTCTCTTACATGGAAAAAGTATTTTATTTATAAACGGTCAATTATCGGCTTTAGAACTAGATACACAAGCGGCGCCAAAAAGGAGTATTGAAGAACCTACAACAGAGACTTCCATAAAAAGCTCACACGAAGGATTTAATGAAG
>NZ_JAKUFY010000039.1:0-50736 GCF_022663675.1 Bacillus cereus group sp. BfR-BA-01355 | reverse complement strand
TGTTGGATCTTGCTCCGGATTGTCAGTAACAGGTTTAGCTACTGGATCTTGCACTTGTTTATTAGTATCCTGTTTGGTGCCATCTTCTTTAGAGTCTTCTACCTGAACAGGAACTGATATAGGTTGAACGATTGTTCCTAAAGGAAAAGCGATTTGAACTGATTTTTCTCCAGTTTTTAAAGTTGAGTTAAACACGGTATCAACTTTAATTTTTCCTTTAGCGTCTTTCAAATTTTCTACTTGATCATTAAATATCAATTTTAATTTATTATCTTTAGCTGTTATAAAATATTGACCAATATTTTTTTGATCTGTTACTAAATCCCCTTGCAAATCTTTAGATACTTTTAATGCAAGTGGTATTTGGACTACTGCTGTATCATTTGCATGTGCAACTTGTTGATCCTTTATTGACCAAGCGTATTCTACTTGAATGGTTGATCCTATCTTTATTAAGTTGTTAGGATTTTTTGCTTCGTCAATAATATGATTCGTTGCATCTTTCATTTCAACAGTGTCAAATAAGGAATCTCCTGTTAAGGTTTCCGCTTTTACTTGATTGTATGGAAAACTAGCAAGCTGCGAAAATAGTACGAATACAATTAAACATACATTGAAAAGTTTTTTCATTTTTCCTCCTCTGAACATTCATTTGTCCATTGGGGACTTATTCCACATGAACAAATGGAATATTAAAAGTATTTGTTATAAGCTATTTGTTTTTGCTATCCCTCCGTTTCTATACGCGTTCTCAGACAAACTGGGTTATGTTCAAAGTAATATTATTTAACGTAAAACAAAATGTATATTTACACAGTTATTTGGAAATATACACAATTCGACAAAAAATGTCGAAAAAAATACTGATATAAAGAATGATATCAGACCTTTATATGTGAGATAGTTTTCATGTATATCTAGTAAAAAAGAATGGTTATAAAGGTAAGTTTTACGATACATACTAACCAAGGTAGTGTATCCCCTTGTGAAGGCTTATTTTTGCCTTAAAGTTATGTGGAAATAAAAATCTAGATAGGGTTGTTTTTGGTCAGAATGAAGACAATATGTACTTTGAAAATAGTCATCTATTTTGTCTAAAGAGAGTTGTACGATTAGTGGACCGAAGTTGAAAGACGATAGTTTCTTACATTGTTAGAGGAATATAAGGATTACAGAATATTCGACTAACCCGTTACTACGGTCATTTTTGAGACTGTTTAAACAATAAAAAAGAAGGTGTTTTCCTCCTTAGCTACAATATCTTTTTAGTAAAGATAAGCTTAAGTAACCTCCGCTAAAGATTATATACTTAAATGATAAAGAGTTCAACAATAGTTCACATATTTTCCCAAAATTAAAAAACGGCTGTTTTATGTGGAATAAATCTACAAAACAGCCGTTTTTTTATATTAGATTTCTGTTAAGATTATTGGTTCGCCGCGTGTTACGACAACGGTATGTTCACATTGTGCAACAAGACTTTTATCAGGTGTAATGAATGTCCAACCGTCGTCACCACGCTCAATAATATGATCAGCTTTCATAGATATGAACGGTTCTACAGCGATAACAAGACCGTCTTTTAGAAGCGTATTATCCATTGGATCATAGTAGCTTAAAATGTGATTTGGTGCTTCATGTAAGCTAAGACCAATGCCGTGACCAGTTAAGTTTTGAATAACATTGTATCCACTTTTATGTGCGAAGTTTGAAACAGCACGACCAATTTGATTTTGTTTTGAGCCAGCTTTAACCTTTTTCATTGCTGCCCAAAATGCATCAACCGCTGCTTGGCAAAGCTTTTCTTTTGCCTCGTCTTCTCCAAGTACAAATGAAATACCTGTATCAGCATAATAGCCATCAAGTGCAGCAGATACATCGACGTTTACTAAATCGCCTTCTTTTAATACACGATCTCCTGGAATACCATGAGCAACTTCTTCATTTACACTAATGCAAGTTACACCTGGAAAATCATATTCTTTTTCAGGTGCAGAAATAGCACCATGCTCATCTAATACTTTTTTACCGATCAAATCAAGCTCTTTCGTTGTCATACCTGGCTTCGCTTGTTTTTTCATTTCTTCACGTGCAAGCGCAACGATGCGGCCGATTTTTCGTAAGCCTTCTAAATCTTGTTCATTACGAATAATCATGAAAACCACTGTCCTTCCTCGAATATATATCTTATCCGATTGTATCATGTTTATTTTCGTCCTGCTACTTGCTTGCGGTATGCGGGCTGATTCCTCTCACAAGGAATATATGACAATTGTCATATCGATGTCATGACGTATCATACTGTTTCCTAAGTTTTCCAGGTAATACAATGTAAATATAAGAAACAGTGGGGGTGGAGAGATGGAAAAGATTATTGAAGTAAATGGTGTTTCTAAAACATTTAAACATAAAAAAGCAGTAAATAACGTTTCATTTCACGTGGATAAAGGAGAAATAGTAGCATTACTTGGACCAAATGGTGCGGGGAAGACGACGATAATTTCGATGATGCTTGGATTAAAAGATCCTACAGAAGGTACGGTTTCTATATTTGGAAAGAGTCCAAAGCAGAGAGGCGTTCGTAATAATCTTGGGGCAATGTTACAAGAAGTAAGTGTGATTGATAGCATTACAGTGGAAGAGGCAATAGAGCTATTCCGCAGTTATTATAAGAATCCTGTAGCGAAAGAAACGTTACTGCAGTTATCAAATTTAGAATCAGAGCGAAAGCAAAGATGTGAGAAATTATCAGGTGGGCAAAAAAGAAGGTTAAACTTTGCGCTTGCACTTGCGGGAAATCCGGATTTGTTATTTTTAGATGAGCCGACAGTCGGAATGGATATTACGTCTCGAAGAACGTTTTGGGAAACGATTCGAAAGTTAGCAAGTGAAGGGAAAACGATTATTTTAACGACGCATTATTTAGAAGAAGCAGATGCTTTAGCAAATCGTATCTTATTATTTGCGAACGGAAAGATTATCGCAGATGGTACACCAGACGAAATGAAAGCAACGATTTCGAGAAAAACAATCACATTTTATTCGAAGGAAAGCATTCCTACAAAATTACTAAAGGAATTACCAAATGTAACAGAAGTAAAGTCAAACGAAGGACGCTTCATTTTAACAACGGAGGATACGGATGCAACTTTAAAAGCCATTTATCAAAGGAGTTTACCTGTAACAGATGTTTCAGTTGAACGTGGAAGCCTTGATGAGGCATTTGAACAGTTTGTCGCAAATCAGAAGGGGGAAATCGCATGAGAGCGTTATGGATGCAATGCAAAATAGAAATTTTACGTACATTCCGCAATAAATTATTTGTTTTTTTCTCATTATTAATGCCTGTTATGTTTTACTACATTTTTACAAATGTTGTTCAAGTACCACAAAACGGAGATGCGTGGAAGGCACACTATTTAATTTCGATGGCAACTTTCAGCATTGTAGGGACTGCACTCTTTAGTTTCGGTGTGAGACTTTCTCAGGAAAGAGGGCAAGGGTGGACACATCTTCTAAAAATTACACCGCTTCCAGAGGGAGCATATTTAACAGCAAAAATTATCGCTCAAACAGTAGTAAATGCTTTTTCAATATTAGTTATCTTTATTGCAGGGATACTAATTAATCATGTTGAGTTAACGGTAGGGCAATGGATTGGTGCGGGGTTATGGTTATTGTTAGGGGTAACACCATTTTTAGCATTAGGAACAGTAATAGGTTCCATTAAGAAGGCGGACGCAGCTGCTGGCTTAGCAAATATCTTAAATATGAGTTTAGCTATAGTTGGTGGGTTATGGATGCCGATTGAAGTATTCCCAAAAATATTAAGAACAATTGGTGAATGGACACCAACATACCACTTCGGAAGCGGTGCGTGGGATATTGTAGCTGGAAAATCAATTGGATGGGAAAATATCGCGGTATTAGGAGGTTATTTCCTTATATTTGTTGTAGTATCAATATATATAAGAAAAAGACAGGAAGCGGTATAAATGATAGAGAAAAAGAGGATTGAGGTTTTTCCGAAACATATGGGGTTCTTTCCGTATATGTGGCTTGTGTATTTAGCGTTTCCGATTTATGCACTTGTACAAGAGGAGGGCTTAAGGTTAATGTTTGGGACTGGTATGCTAATTCTTTTTGTATTAGCATACCGGCAGCTGTATTTTGTTACAAAAATGTTCGCGATGTGGGCTTGTATGCAAATGGTTATAGCCTTGTTATTTAGTTTTTTTTATAGTCCGTATCTTATTTTTTTATGTTTTTTCACATCAAATGCCATAGCATTCGCACCTACGAAAAAAATGTTTCGAATACTATTGGGATTATTAGTTGTAACACTTATAACATTTGTATATGGTGCGGGTTTTTCATTTACAAGCTTTATAAATACTGTACCGATGCTTATTTTAATGCTTGTTGCGCCTTTTGGGATGCACAATTTTAATCAAAAAAAGATATTAAGAAATCAATTAAACGAAGCAAACGAGCAAATTAAAGACTTAGTAAAACGTGAAGAACGGCAGCGGATTGCGAGAGATCTTCATGACACATTAGGGCATACGTTATCTCTTATTACTTTGAAAAGCCAGCTTGTAGAGAAGTTAATTGTGAAAAATCCAGAGCGTGCAAGTGTGGAAGCGAAGGAAATTACACAAACGTCTCGTACAGCCTTAAAGCAGCTGAGAGAATTAATTTCTGATATGCGTATGATTACGGTAGAAGAAGAGCTAGAGCAAATAAAGGCAATCTTACAAGCAGCTAATATTGAATTAGAAGTGAGGCAAGAAGCAAGCTCGAGCTCGTTATCACCAATTGAACAAAATATTGTCGGGATGTGTTTACGTGAGGCCGTTACAAATGTTGTAAAACATAGTAAGGCAAAGCGGTGTGCAGTTTCTGTATTAGAATCGCAAGGTGAGCTGATTTTGAAAGTAGAAGATAACGGAATTGGTTTAACAGATCAAAATCATGATGGAAATGGTATCCGCGGCATGAAAGAACGAATTGCTCTTATTGATGGATTTGTTGAACTAGGTACAATCAATCCAGGGACGTTGTTAACAGTAAAAGTTCCAGTTGTTATTAGAACAGGAAAAGATGAGGTGAGGGCATGATTCGAATTATTATTGCAGAAGATCAACGGATGCTTCGTGGTGCATTAGGTGCCTTACTTGATCTAGAAGATGATATCGAAGTAATTGGGCAAGCGGCAAACGGGGAAGAGGCGCTAAAATTAATTGAATCGTTAAAACCGGATATCAGTATTATGGATATTGAAATGCCAATTCAAAGTGGATTAGATGTTGCTGAAGCGTTAAAGAAAGAAAAATCACCATGTAAAGTTATGATTTTAACAACATTTGCACGGCCAGGATATTTTGAAAGAGCAATGAAAGCTGGCGTGCACGGCTATTTATTAAAAGATAGCCCAAGTGAAGATTTAGCAGCAGCAATTCGTAATGTAATGAAGGGGAAACGAGAGGTCTCCCAAGAGTTAATGTTCGGTCTATGGCAGGAGCAAAATCCGTTGTCAGATCGCGAAAAGGAAGTATTGTTGCTTGCGAAAGAAGGAAAGACGGCAAACGAAATTGCGAAGGCACTTTATCTTTCACCGGGTACAGTACGTAATTATATTTCTGAAGTATTAACGAAGCTCGATGCGAAAAATAGAATTGAGGCAATTACAATTGCGGAAGAAAAGGGTTGGATATAAGAAGAAGTTTACCTAAGAGGAGTAAACTTCTTCTTCTTTGTTATTGTACTTCTATTACCTTATTTACTTTTTGTAACGACTTGTAACCATGTGCTTCAAATGCCTTTGCAAATTCATTTGATACGGCAGTGCCATATAAATCTTTTGCAGCTTGTACGATGTGAGATTGAAGTGATTCAAAGTCTTCAGCGGAAGTTGCATAATTTTGCAATGCACGCATAACAACTTTGCTTACTTTTTCATTGCCTTGTTTTTGAACAGCAACACCGTTATATGTTTTACCTTCAGCTAATTGATATAATACGTGACTGATAATACCAGAATTCACGTGTGATTCTTGATTATTACCATCATTATAGAAATCTTTTAAATTTGTATATAATTTATGACCGCCGTCACCAATTTCCCTTGGGATATCACGAATTGTTAGGCCACCTAATGTATCGCCCATAATCCAGTTTCCTTTATCTTTCTTTACGTAATATTCGATTTGTGTACCCCAGAAATCCGCTAATCCCTCGTTTAGTGCAGATGTTTCAGCGCTTGGATATCTCACGACTTTATTTTTCGTCGTGCCACTGAATACAGCATGTCCAAATTCATGAGCTGTTACATCAAGAGCTGATGTTAGTTTGCCGTCTAAACCATCACCAAATACCATTTGGTTCCAAGCGGGATGCCAAAACGCATTTACATAGTCTTCTTTTATACCATCACTAACTTCAGTAGAATCAAAACCGTGTACACTAGCAACAACTTTTGAATCTTTATTATCGTAACTTTTTAGATTATGTTCTTTCTTAAAGTAATCATAAATATCACTCATGTTCTTCATAGCGCCCGCGGCTTCTTTATCTGCAAAATTAGGAGTGCTACTTGAAATTAGTGTCCCTGGATAACCAGCTTGACTATATCCCCCGAGGGAATCGGCGTAGTTTGCATTATAAATATAAATACCATTTCCGCGTGATAAATCCGCTAAATAAAATTTCCCATCAGTTCCTTTGGCAATATTGAAAGAGATGTTTTCTTGAAGTGCATTTTTCCCAGTTCCTTGCTCACTTGCAGTGGATAATCTAGGTGATGTTACTTGATTTATAGTCTTATTCTCTTTGTTTTTAATGAATTTTTCTTGGAAAAGTACTTCGCCAGTTTTTAGATCAACGATAGCATTGCCATTTATAATTTGTTCATTGTTTTCATAAGTAAATGTAATAACAGTTGCGAATGTATAATAGCCATCTTTTTTCTTATAAACAACGGTTTCGCTAGAGAATTCTGTCTCAACCGCATCACTTGGAATTTGAACTATATCGCGTAATTTAGATTTCACTTCATTTTTCGACAAAAAATTTGTTATAGTAAGATTAGGTTGTTGATTTAAATTTTGAACAACTTTACCACTAACAGTTGTGATCACTCCATTTTTATCTACTTTTACAATGAGATCTTGGCCATATACTTTATAGTTTTTATATGTTTGTGCAAGGCGAACTTCGGTTTGATTTTCTTTGGTTTCTTTATTTGTAGGTTGGAAATCTACATTTTTTTCAGTAGTGACTTGTTCTTGTTGAGCTTTAGCCCCATCTACCTCACCTTTTAAATACTTTTTAGCAATATTTTCTTTCGTATCATTTTGAGGTTGTGTTAATTTCCCGATTGTTAAACCAGGCTGAGCAATTTCAACTTTGACTGCACTTTTGTCTAATTCTTGAGCATGAATAGCTTCTGTTGATAAAGGGTAAAGAAGACCGAATGTAACGAAAGCACTGGCAAGTTTTCTATAATTCATCTATAACACTCCTAATCTATTATTGTATGTGAGATGAATTGTATGAAAAATTTGCCGAATTTTATATATATTATGCATTATTTCATATCAAAAATTGTCGAATGCACATTATTGTAGTGGTATGACAACTTAAAAAATTAGATTGTTATAATGGGATGGTGAGTAAGTATGCAAGCAGAGAAATTAGGAAGTGAAATTAAGAAAATTAGAGTGTTAAGAGGACTAACACAAAAACAGTTATCCGAGAACATATGTCATCAATCGGAAGTAAGCAGAATTGAATCGGGTGCAGTATACCCAAGTATGGATATATTGCAAGGTATTGCAGCGAAATTACAAATTCCCATTATTCATTTTTATGAGGTACTCATTTATTCGGATATTGAAAGAAAAAAACAGTTTAAAGATCAAGTCATTATGCTTTGTAAGCAAAAAAGATATAAAGAAATTTATAATAAAGTATGGAATGAGCTGAAAAAGGAAGAATATCATCCTGAATTCCAGCAATTTCTTCAATGGCAATATTATGTAGCTGCTTACGTGTTGAAAAAAGTCGATTACGAATATTGTATTTTAGAATTAAAGAAATTGCTCAATCAACAATTGACAGGAATTGATGTATATCAGAATCTTTATATTGAAAACGCAATTGCAAACATTTATGCTGAAAATGGCTATTTGAAGAAGGGTATTGATTTATTTGAACAAATATTAAAACAATTAGAGGCATTGCATGATAATGAAGAATTTGACGTGAAGGTAAGGTATAATCATGCAAAAGCATTATACTTAGATAGTCGATATGAAGAATCACTTTATCAAGTAAATAAAGCGATTGAAATATCATGCCGAATTAATAGTATGGCATTAATTGGACAGCTATATTATCAAAGAGGTGAATGCCTAAGGAAGTTGGAGTATGAAGAGGCAGAGATTGAAGATGCATATAAGAAGGCAAGTTTCTTTTTTGATATATTAGAAATGCATGCATATAAAGAAGCGCTCGTAAATAAAATCAGCAGATAAACAACCTAAAAAGTGGATATGCATAATTGCATACAATGTGAATAAATTTTCATGATATATTAAAAGTAAAAAATGTGGGTGATGGAATATGAAGAAATTACTTATTGGTAGTTTATTAACGTTAGCAATGGCATGGGGTATTTCATTAGGTGATACAACATTAGAGAAAAGTCAAATAATTTCTCATAATGATCAAGAGGTACAAGTAGCTGCAGATTTACCTTTTGAGTTTTAAAAAACAACCGCCTTATTTAGACGGTTGTTTTTTTATGGAGTAACATCCAAACGTCTTTACTAGAAACAGGTTTGCTAATAAAGAATCCTTGAATGTGATCACAATTTTGTCTATGTAAAAATTCCCATTCTTCTTCCGTTTCTACACCTTCTGCAATCACTTCTAAATTTAGTTCTTTTGATAGTGTAATAATGGAAGAGACAATTGCTTCTTCTAAAGGACTATTTGTAATTCCACAAATAAACTCTCGAGCAATTTTTAATGTGTTGATTGGATATTTTGTTAAATAAGCTAAAGAACTATAACCAGTTCCAAAGTCATCGATTGAAATTTGAATGCCGAGATTTTGAAGCTGTTCTAGTTTTGCAACTACAGATTGATTTTGATTAATTGCGATGCTTTCCGTAATTTCAATATCTAGTGCTTCTGGTTTCAGTTCTGTTTCTTCTAACACCTTTGAAATAGTTGGGATTAAATCAGCATGGTTAAATTGAACAACAGATAAATTCACACCAACTTTTAAGTGAGA
Source organism: Bacillus cereus group sp. BfR-BA-01355 (assembly GCF_022663675.1). Classification (NCBI taxonomy): domain Bacteria; kingdom Bacillati; phylum Bacillota; class Bacilli; order Caryophanales; family Bacillaceae; genus Bacillus; species Bacillus cereus group sp. BfR-BA-01355. The sequence continues at coordinate 41,435 of NZ_JAKUFY010000039.1, read as the reverse complement.
AAAACCTTGATTATGCCATCTTTTTGCCTCTAAACAGGCAGTACGTAAAATCCAATTACCAAGTTCAATAATAAAACCAGTTTCCTCTGCTAGAGGAATAAATTGGGCAGGAGATACGATACCGAGTTTTGGATGCTTCCAACGTATTAATGCTTCAAAACCGATAATTTCTTTTGTTTTTGTGCTTACTTGTGGTTGGTATTCAAGGAAAAATTCATTTTGTTGTAATGCTTTTGAAAGTTCACCTTCTAAGAATTGAATTTCATTTTGAGCGATACTCATTTCTTTTGAGAAGAAAACAAATCTGTTTTTTCCATTTGCCTTCGCACGGTACATAGCCATATCAGCATTTTTCATTAACTCATTTACATCAGTTCCATAATCAGGATACATCGCAATTCCGATACTCGGTGTAATAGAGAGTTCTTCGCCTTGAATGAAGAATGGTTTGTTTAAAATAGTTAAAATCTGTTCAGCTATAAAAATTGCACTTTTTTCTGAGTACATTTCTGGTAATAGAATGGTAAACTCATCTCCACCTTGGCGAGCGACGACATCTTTTGAACGCAAGCAACCGCGTAGTCTGTTTGCTACTTCAATTAATAATAAATCTCCGACGTCATGACCAAGTCTATCGTTAATTTTTTTAAATCGATCTAAATCAAGGAACATGACGGCGACATCATTTGCGTTAGTTTGGGCTGTATTCAAAATGGCTTTTAAATCTTTTTCGAACTTTCGGCGATTTGGTAATCCAGTAAGTGCATCGTGAAAGGCTAAATGTTCTACTTGTTTTTGTTTTTCATATAAAGTGGTAATATCACGCGCTATCCCAAACATTCCGACCACTTCTTTGTTTATAAAAGTAGGGATAAGTGTAATATGGAGATAATAATAATAGCCTTCTTGTTCTTTTGTACGAACTTCTAACGTTTGTGGCTTACCTTCCTTTGTAATTTGTAAAGCCTTCTTAAGTAGTTCGTGGTCTTTTGAATCAATGAAGTGTACCAGAGAATAGCTTGCCACTTCGCAATAATAGGCAGTAAATAAGCTTTCGCATGCCTTATTAGATTGTTGAAAAATGCCATTCATATTTAAAGAGAAAACGGCATCGGGATGATCTTCGAATAAAGATTTATAGCGTTGTTCACTTTTTGATAATGCAAATGCACCTTCTTCAACTTCGCCCTCTAGTTGTGTAGTCAACTGTTCATATGTATGGATTAGTGCTTGATTATCTTTCCACATGTAAAGTTGCCGCAAGAATAACAAAATAAGTGATAACACGAGGCCGATTAACATGAATTTATCATCCCAAGGTTGAATGATAATAAAAGAAAAAGTAATAATTATACTAAAATAAGGTAGTATAAAACGTATATAATCGAATCGATAATATTTTGCTTTCGTTTCATGCTGCATTGGTTTATCCAAAATATATAGTATGGAAGAAAGTCCAATTAATAAAATAGAAGCAGTGTGTATTAAATAATTAATTTCAGCGGAAGTTTTCATCCCAAAATTCAATTGAAACAGATGAATATAACCGTATACGAGTATAATAGTGAAACCGATAATTAATGCGATTCTACTAGAAGAATATTGTTCTCTTCTATATAGGCTAATAACGGCGTAAATTACTAATGATTGTGCAATAAAATACCCAATTAAAATCCAAGTGTCCTTTGTTAACATGCGGAAGCTTGAAATATCTAAGATAAAAGTTAAGGTGAAATAAATGTTCATAATAATAATAAAGATGCTATCGAATGAGAATTGAGAAAGTCCCTTAATAGAGTAATTTTTTATAAACTTTATAGCAAATCCAACAAAGAGCAAAATATATTGTATGATAAAAAAAGGTAATGCTTTATATGAAAATATAGATTGATTATGCATGGAAATCGAACTAAGAAATAGGGTTATCTCCATAACTAATCCACATAGGCAAGTGCATAGTAATAAAATCCAAAATAGTTTATCACTGCGTTTCATTTTTTTAATAGCTTTATATAAACAGTGGCAAGAAAAAAGTGCAGCAAAACAGAATAAGAAAAGAATCCCAATTTCCTTTATATGCGACTCATTTGGAATAAAGAGTATCCAAAGAGCAAATATAGATATGTATATTATGACAAATTGTACATACTTTTTTTGATTAATCATATTATGACTCCGTTTCAATAAAGTTGAATCTCGGGGGAATGCTAATTTAAATAATAGCATATAAAATAGGATGTTTTTTACTATAAAAATTACTTTTTTGAAAAAATGGTGCAAAGTTACAATTTACCACTGTAACATTGCACCACTTATTCTTTTAATGCCTCTTATAGCAGAAAGTTCATCTATTAATCGGAATAGTGCTAAGTCTTTTTGTTTACTTTCAATCATAATATCGAAATTATGATTGTTTTTTTTTGCAACGTGTAAGAAGGGCTTAATAAACTCTAAATCGATATATTCAGCATGAGCCCTAAATTCTTTTTCCGATCTTGGGGAGGAAATGTGAACTTTAGGAGAGATATTTGTATGTGACCAAGTTTCAAAAATTGCAGGAAGCAACTCTTCTAGTGGTTGCTCGCAAAGATTGGCCATATGATGATGATAATCAAATACAAATGGGATATTTTCTTTTTGGCAAATTGATAAAGTTTCAGAAGTTGTATACGTTTTATCATCGTTTTCAAGGGTCATTTGTTTTTTTATATGTGCAGGAAGTTTTTTTATGTTTTCATGGAAGCGCTCAATTGCCTTTTCTTTATTTCCATAGGCTCCACCTACATGAATATTAATGTAAGAAGAATCTGCAATGCCTATAGCATCCAATATTTTATAATGATAAGTCATATCCGTAATAGCGTTAGTAGTAATATGTGGCTTGTCACTTGTAAATAAAGTAAATTGATTTGGATGAAAACTTATTCGTAAATTGTGTTCTTTAATTAAAGCCCCTATTTTACGCCAAAGTGGTGTGAATACCCCAATATAGTCAAACTCGACTTCGGGATGTGTTGCAAGTGGGACGATGGAAGACGATAGGCGATATAGCGGGATTTCATGCGCTATATTGTAATGAAGGATACGTATTGTGTGCTCTAAATTTTGCCTTATAACATGGTACAATTTGTCTTCTCGCTCTTGTTTGCTGAGTTTCTTAAAGCTTGTAAACGTCATTGTTTTGGCAGGAGAACAGTCCCAGAGTGCCATTGCATGTGAGACATATCCAAACCGCATAATCATATGAGATACACCTCTTTTATTCATTGTCTTTCCTATAAAAAGAAAGCAAGCATTGTTCCAATCCATTCTTTTCCTCTATCGATAAGAGAAGGTGGGTTTACATCGCTATAGGAAAGTACGGATGCATTCTCTAGATCTTCATGGAATTTATTTTTTACTGTTCGAATGAAATGTTTATTATATAACAGGCAGTTTATTTCATGGTTAATATATAAACTTCTCATATCAAAGTTTGCTGTTCCAATATCACAAATATCATCATCCACTATAATAATTTTGGCGTGAAAAAAACCTTGTTGAAATGCGTAAATATTGCAACCAGCCTGTATTAATTTTCGGCAGTACGGGAATTTTGCTTCTCGAACGAGAGGGTGATCAGCTTTTTCTGGAACGAGAATTGTGATTTGAACCCCTCTCTCTCTTGCTTTTAATAAGGCATTCATAATTTTTTTTCCAGGAATGAAATATGGTGTACCAATACAGATTTCTTTTTTTGCTCCGTTAATTAAATGTAAAAAAGTATGCTGTAAATAAGCACCATCAGTCGGAATAAATTGATGCATTATGGTACCTGGGTTTTGTTTTGGAAAATAAAGAGAAACATCCAATAAATTCTGTTTCGTATCATCAAACCAGTCATGCAAAAATTGCTTTTGTAAATCTTGAACCCCTTCTCCTGTAAGACGTAAATGATAGTCTCGCCATAATCCTAAATATTCATTATGCCCTAGATACTCTTCGCCGATATTAAAGCCCCCGATATAGCCAGTTTTCCCATCAATCACTGTAATTTTTCTATGATTTCTTTGATTGGCAGAAAAGAAAAGTAGAGGAAATTTTATCTTATGACAAAATGAAAAAGATACACCATGTTTTCGCAGGGAGCGAATAGCTTCGTTTGATAAATAATGGCTGCCAAATCGATCAAGTAAAAGTCGTACTTCAATTCCTTCCTGAGCCTTATCAATCAGCAACTTTAAAAATTCACGACTGATTTTATCGTTTTTTACAATGAAGAATAAAATATGAATGTGGTGCTGTGCTTGTTTTATATCAGTAAATAAGGCGTCATACAAATCTTTCCCGTATGTATAAAGGTGAAAATCACTTTGACGTAAAGGGAAAGTGCGAGAGCTTACCCGCTTTAAATGAAGAAGTCTCCCGTATGAAAGGTCAATTGTAATCCAAAGAGCAACGGATATTAACAAAAGAGATAAGTAGAGCATCAGTGAATTCCCTCCTTCGCATTCTTTTCACCTTCAGTGTGTTACAAATGATACGGGTAGCACGGTTGTTATTATAAATTTCATCAGAGGATAGTATGTTGCACTGATTAAAGTTTCACTTTATAGTTTCACCGAAATAAACAGCTTTATGAAAAAATGTGTTGTTCTATAACAAAAAACTGTTGACTGAATGCTCACTCATTATATAATGGGGGTAGGGGATATAATTCAGAAAATTATATATTTTTGAAGATTCTAAAAAGAAAGAGGGCTTACAAAGAGAGGGGTAGCATAAAAATGAATAGCTTACTGATCATTAATTGGCTGGCTGCCATTGCTGTTATTGCTTATGCAGGATATTTGTTTGTATATCTTATACGGACGAGAATAGCCTACATACAATTAGGAAAAAAAATTGAATTTGACCGTCGTTTTAAAGAGCGTTGGGATCTTCTTAAGGTCAATGTTTTCGGTCAGAAAAAGCTGCTGAAAGATAAGAAAAGCGGCATCATTCACGTTATGTTCTTTTACGGATTTATTCTTGTCCAATTTGGAGCAATTGACTTCGTTTGGAAAGGACTCGCACCAGGATCACATCTTCCACTTGGACCACTATACCCTGCATTTACATTCTTCCAGGAAATTGTCACACTTGTTATTTTAATTGCAGTATTTTGGGCTTTTCATAGACGTTATGTAGAAAAGCTTGTTCGTTTAAAACGTAACTTCAAATCAGGTCTTGTTCTTATCTTTATCGGTGGTTTAATGATCTCTGTGCTACTTGGTAACGGTATGGGACTTATATGGCATGGCGAGGAGCTTTCATGGAGTGAACCAATTGCTTCTGCAATCGCTTACGTTTTTAGCGGGATAAATGAAACCGTAGCCATTTCAGTGTTCTATTTCTCTTGGTGGGTGCATTTACTAATTTTGTTAACGTTTTTAGTGTATGTTCCACAATCAAAACATGCGCATTTAATTGCGGGACCAGCTAATGTATTTTTCGGTCGTATTTCAAATCCAGGGAAGCTTGAAAAGATTGATTTTGAAGATGAAACACAAGAAACATTTGGTGTTGGTAAAATTGAAGACTTTAGACAAAATCAACTTATTGACTTATACGCTTGTGTAGAGTGTGGCCGTTGTACAAATATGTGTCCAGCAACAGGCACAGGGAAAATGTTATCGCCGATGGACTTAATATTAAAACTTCGCGATCATTTAACTGATAAAGGGGCTGCGGTAACATCAAAAGCACCGTGGGTTCCAGTAGTTGCCTTCAATAATACACAAGGAAATCAGTTAGCGATGATGGCAGCTGGAAAAGGACAACAAGAATCAGCGGCTACAACGCTCGCTTACGATCCGAGTTTAATCGGAGATGTTATTACAGAAGAAGAGATTTGGGCATGTACAACGTGTCGTAACTGTGAAGATCAATGTCCAGTTATGAATGAGCATGTTGACAAAATTATTGATTTACGTCGATATCTCGTTTTAACAGAAGGAAAAATGGACGCGGAAGCACAACGCGCGATGACAAACATCGAGCGTCAAGGAAATCCGTGGGGTCTGAACCGTAAAGAGCGTGAAACATGGCGCCAAGGTGATGACGAAGTAACAGTTCCAACTGTAAAAGAAAAATCAAAAGCTGGTGAGGAATTCGAGTATTTATTCTGGGTTGGTTCAATGGGATCATACGACAACCGTAGTCAGAAGATTGCAATATCATTTGCGAAGTTAATGAACGAAGCAGGCATTTCATTCGCAATTCTCGGTAATAAAGAAAAGAATTCTGGAGATACACCACGTCGCCTCGGAAATGAATTTGTATTCCAAGAGATGGCTACAAAGAATATCGAAGAATTTGAAAAGGCAGGAGTGAAGAAAATCGTTACGATTGATCCTCATGCTTATAACACATTTAAAAATGAGTATCCGGACTTTGGCTTGCAAGCAGAAGTCTATCATCATACAGAATTGTTAGCCCAGTGGGTGAAAGAAGGGCGTTTAAAGCCTGTTCATGCTATTGAAGAAACAGTTACGTACCATGATTCCTGTTATTTAGGAAGATACAACGAAGTGTACGAAGCGCCACGTGACATTTTGAAAGCGATTCCTGGAGTGAATCTTGTAGAAATGGCACGTAACCGTGAGACTGGAATGTGTTGTGGCGCAGGTGGTGGCTTAATGTGGATGGAAGAAACAACAGGCTCTCGTATTAACGTTGCTCGTACAGAACAAGCATTAGCTGTACAGCCATCCATTATCGGTACAGGTTGTCCATATTGCTTAACGATGATCAGTGATGGCACGAAAGCGAAAGAGGTAGAAGAAAAAGTTCAAACTCTTGATGTGACAGAGATTTTAGAACGATCTGTTATCGGACAGAAAAAAGAAGCGATGTAGTTTATAAGAATGTATACAACTTTAGAAAGAGGTGCAATGATTGCACCTCTTCTCAACGTAGGGATACCGAGCGAGCGCTCAGTGTTAAAAAATGAAATGGGGGAAAGAAACATGAGTAAAACAGTTATTTTAAGTGCTGCAAGAACACCAGTTGGAAAATTCGGAGGATCTTTAAAAGATGTAAAAGCGACGGAACTTGGAGGAATTGCAATTAAAGCAGCGCTTGAAAGAGCAAATGTTGCAGCTAGTGATGTTGAAGAAGTTATATTTGGAACGGTTATTCAAGGTGGACAGGGACAAATTCCATCGCGCCAAGCTGCAAGGGCTGCAGGAATCCCTTGGGAAGTGCAGACGGAAACAGTCAATAAAGTTTGTGCATCAGGCCTTCGTGCGGTTACGTTAGCGGATCAGATTATTCGTACTGGCGATCAATCACTGATTGTAGCTGGTGGTATGGAGTCGATGAGTAACAGTCCTTACATTTTACGCGGAGCAAGATGGGGATACAGAATGGGCAACAACGAAGTTATTGATTTAAACGTTGCTGACGGTTTAACATGCGCATTTTCAGGTACACACATGGGTGTTTATGGCGGAGAAGTTGCGAAGGAAGATGGAATTTCTCGCGAAGCGCAAGATGAATGGGCATATCGTAGCCATCAGCGTGCGGTTTCAGCGCATAAAGAAGGACGTTTTGAAGAGGAGATCGTTCCAGTAACGATCCCGCAAAGAAAAGGCGATTCTATTGTCGTTGCAAAGGATGAGGCGCCACGTGAAGATACAACGATTGAAAAGTTAGCAAAGTTAAAACCTGTATTTGATAAGACAGCGGCGGTGACAGCTGGTAATGCGCCAGGCTTGAACGATGGTGGTGCCGCACTTGTATTAATGAGCGAAGACAGAGCGAAGCAAGAAGGAAGAAAGCCATTAGCGACAATTTTGGCGCATACAGCAATTGCAGTGGAATCTAAAGATTTCCCAAGAACGCCAGGTTATGCAATTAACGCATTGCTTGAAAAAACAGGCAAGACAATTGAAGATATCGATTTATTCGAGATTAATGAAGCATTTGCAGCGGTAGCAATTGCAAGTACAGAAATCGCAGGAATTGATCCAGAAAAATTGAATGTAAATGGCGGCGCAGTAGCGATGGGACATCCAATTGGAGCAAGCGGAGCGCGCATTATCGTTACACTAATCCATGCGCTTAAGCAGCGCGGCGGCGGAATTGGAATTGCTTCGATTTGTAGCGGTGGCGGTCAAGGGGACGCAGTGATGATTGAAGTTCACTAATTAAAGTTCGAGGGTATAAAATTTATTAACAATTAAGGGGGAAGAAAAAATGGGTGTACAAAACATTGTTGTAATTGGTGCAGGGCAAATGGGATCAGGAATTGCACAAGTATGTGCAATGGCAGGATATGACGTGAAGGTACAAGATTTAAAACAAGAGCAATTAGATAGAGGTTTGGCTATCATTACGAAAAACTTAGCGCGCCAAGTAGAAAAAGGACGCATGAAGGAAGAAGAGAAGGAAGCGACATTAAATCGTCTTACAGTAACGCTTGATTTAGATTGTGTGAAAGAAGCGGATCTTATTATTGAAGCAGCTGTTGAGAAAATAGATATTAAAAAGAAAATCTTTGCGAATCTAGATGAAATTGCTCCAGAACACGCAATTTTAGCGACGAATACGTCATCTCTGCCAATTACAGAAATTGCAGCGGTAACGAAGCGTCCGGAAAAAGTAATCGGTATGCACTTTATGAATCCAGTTCCAGTTATGAAGCTTGTTGAGATTATTCGTGGTTTGGCTACAGATGATGCGGTATATGAAGCAATTGAAGATATTACGAAAAAAATTGGGAAAATACCAGTTGAAGTAAATGATTTCCCAGGTTTTGTATCAAACCGCATTTTGTTACCGATGATTAACGAAGCAATTTATACGTTATATGAAGGTGTAGCGACGAAAGAAGCAATTGATGAAGTAATGAAGCTGGGTATGAACCATCCGATGGGGCCTTTGACGCTCGCTGATTTTATCGGTTTAGATACGTGTTTATACATTATGGAAGTGTTGCATGAAGGATTAGGAGATAGTAAATATCGCCCATGTCCGTTATTACGTAAGTATGTGAATGCAGGATGGTTAGGTCGTAAAACAGGTCGTGGATTCTACGTTTACGAATAAATTCCCCCTTTGTTACAAAATAGTGGTCTTACCAAATTGTTAAAAGGATATATAGCAAATGGAGGCGGAGTATATGAACTTTCGTTTTAATGAAGAGCAGCAAATGATGAGGAAAATGGTTCGGGATTTTGCACAGAAGGAAATAGCTCCCTTTGTTCCTAGTATGGAACAAGGGGGGTTCCCAAAAGAGGTTTTACAAAAGATGGGTAATCTTGGATTAATGGGGATTCCAGCGCCTGCAAAATACGGCGGGGCAGAAATGGATTTTATTTCTTACATTCTAGCAATTGAGGAAATCTCAAAGGTAAGTGCAACAGTTGGTGTAATTTTAGCTGTACATACGTCAGTTGGAATGAATCCGATTTTATATTTCGGAACAGAAGAACAGAAGAAAAAATATGTTTCTAAACTTGCAACCGGGGAATATTTAGGCGCATTTGCTTTAACAGAGCCAAATGCAGGATCGGATGCAGGGAGTTTGAAATCAAGAGCTGTAAAAAAAGGCGATCATTATATTATTAATGGATCGAAAGTGTTTATTACAAATGGTGGTGAAGCAAGTACGTACATTGTATTCGCTTCTACAAATCCAGATGCAGGAAAAAGTGGTATTTCTGCATTTATAGTAGAGAAAGATACACCTGGTTTAATCATCGGAAAAGATGAACATAAGATGGGGCTTCTCGGTTCTCGTACGGTACAACTTACTTTTGAAGATATGAAAGTGCCAGCTGAGAATTTACTTGGGGAAGAAGGACAAGGATTCAAGGTGGCAATGGCGAATTTAGATGTTGGGCGAATTGGAATCGGTGCACAGGCGTTAGGAATTGCTGAAGCGGCGCTTGCATGTGCGATTGATTATGCAAAAGAACGAGAGCAATTTGGGAAACCAATTGCGGCGCAGCAAGGGATTGGCTTCAAACTTGCAGATATGGCAACAAGTGTCGAAGCAGCAAGGTTACTCGTATATAGAGCGGCGTCTCTTAGGGCACAAGGATTACCATGCGGTAAAGAAGCATCTATTGCGAAATTATTTGCTTCTAAGACAGCGGTTGAAGTCGCGATTGAGGCGGTGCAAGTATTTGGTGGTTACGGTTATACGAAAGACTATCCAGTAGAACGATTTTTCCGTGATGCGAAAATCACGCAAATATATGAAGGAACAAGTGAAATACAGAAACTTGTTATTAGCCGTGCTTTATAAAAGGGCGAGGGGGAGACGGAGATGCATTTTAAACTATCAGAAGAACATGAAATGATAAGAAAAATGGTTCGAGATTTTGCTAAAAATGAAGTAGCACCAACAGCAGCTGAGCGTGATGAGGAAGAGAGATTTGATCGAGAGTTATTTGATCAAATGGCAGAGCTTGGTTTAACCGGTATTCCGTGGCCTGAAGAATACGGAGGAATTGGAAGCGATTACTTAGCATACGTAATTGCTATTGAAGAATTATCTCGAGTTTGTGCTTCAACAGGTGTAACACTATCTGCACATACTTCACTTGCGGGATGGCCAATTTTTAAATTTGGGACAGAAGAACAAAAGCAAAAGTTTTTACGACCGATGGCTGAAGGGAAGAAAATTGGTGCATACGGCTTAACGGAGCCAGGATCTGGATCGGATGCTGGTGGAATGAAGACAATCGCAAAGAGAGATGGCGACCATTATATTTTAAATGGATCAAAAATTTTCATTACAAATGGCGGTATTGCTGATATTTATGTTGTTTTTGCGCTAACTAATCCTGAATCGAAGCAGCGCGGTACGAGTGCATTTATTGTAGAAAGTGATACACCGGGATTTTCAGTTGGGAAGAAGGAGAGCAAGCTAGGGATTCGCTCTTCACCAACGACTGAAATTATGTTTGAAGATTGCCGTATTCCTGTAGAGAATCTACTTGGAGAAGAGGGGCAAGGATTTAAAGTTGCGATGCAAACATTAGATGGAGGTCGTAACGGTATTGCGGCGCAAGCTGTTGGTATTGCACAAGGGGCTTTAGATGCTTCTGTAGAATATGCAAGGGAGCGCCATCAATTTGGAAAGCCAATTGCGGCGCAGCAAGGGATTGGCTTTAAACTTGCGGATATGGCAACAGATGTAGAAGCGGCACGCCTTTTAACATATCAAGCGGCTTGGCTTGAATCAGAAGGGCTTCCGTATGGAAAAGAATCAGCGATGTCAAAAGTATTTGCGGGGGATACAGCGATGAAGGTGACGACTGAAGCGGTGCAAGTATTTGGTGGTTACGGTTATACGAAAGATTATCCAGTAGAGCGTTATATGCGAGATGCAAAGATTACACAAATATATGAAGGAACACAAGAGATTCAGAGGCTTGTAATTTCTCGTATGTTAACGAAGTAGGAACGAAAGCGTAGGTATTTTCCTACGCTTTTTCCTTCCAAAAAATAATAGAGAGAGGTGAAGGTAATGGTTAAACATAATGTACATGCATCGGTGAAAGATGAAAAATTAGTTGCGTTAAGACGTGAACAAATGATTAAAGGTGCGGTGCAACTGTTTAAACAAAAAGGATTTCCGCGTACAACAACGAGAGAGATTGCAAAAGCGGCGGGATTTAGTATAGGGACACTTTATGAGTACATTCGTACAAAAGATGATGTTTTGTATTTAGTTTGTGATAGTATATATGAACATGTAAAAGAACGATTAGAGGAAGTAGTATGTACAGAAAAAGGGAGTATAGAAAGTTTAAAGATAGCGATAACGAATTACTTTAAAGTGATGGACGAATTACAAGAAGAAGTATTAATTATGTATCAAGAAGTACGTTTTTTACCGAAAGAATCTCTCCCATATGTATTAGAAAAAGAGTTTCAAATGGTAGGAATGTTTGAGGATATTTTAGAACAGTGTACGGAAAATGGAACGTTTATATTAAATAAAAAAGAAATACAGCTTCTTGCACATAATATTTTTATACAAGGACAAATGTGGGGGTTTAGACGCTGGGCGCTGCAAAAACTGTATACGCTTGAAGAATACACAGAAATGCAAATTAGGTATGTGTTGCAAGGTGCCCATATGCTTCCGAAATAAGGAACAGACAAATTATTAATTTTATTACCATATAAAAGTTTCCCGTTTTTTTTGTAGCATATTTGTGCGACTTTTGTTTATAATGAATAGTATGGATTTTTTTAAGCAGACCGTTATATATAAGGTTATATTTGATGAAAGGAAGTGCCGCATAAGTGAATTTTAAGCAATATTCACCAGAAGAGCTAAAAGAATGTTCAATGATTGAAGTTGTACATAGCGTTTTAGGGGATAAAAGACAAGCAACGACATTCAACGAGTTGGTTCAAGAAATCGCTCAAGTGCTGGGACTATCTCAAGAGCAAGTTAATGCGAAACTCGCACAATTTTATACAGACTTAAACATCGATGGACGTTTCATTAATTTAGGAGAAAATCGTTGGGGACTACGCAGCTGGTACCCATATGAGCAAATTGATGAAGAAATCTTACCGCAGCCAAAACCGAAGAAGAAACGTAAAGTTGAAGAAGACGGTTTTGACGACTACATTGAAGAAGATGAAGATGACTTTGACGATGCAGACGGAAATGCAGACGAAGAAGATGATGTAGAAGATTTGGACAAGGTTCTTGAAGAAGAAGACGGAGATGACGACGATCTTGATGATTTAGAAGAAGATGAAGAAGACGACTTCGCTGAAGAAGAACTTGAGTATGATGAAACTGAAGAAGAAGAGGAAGAACTGTAGTTCTTGACTTTTCATTATCGTCCATGTAGAATCATTTTTGGGCTCTTTAAAAAAGGACGATAATACTTTTAAAGTGTAAATATAAAAGAAAATTGCTCCCTACTTATTACTTTATGTGATGAGGGGAGCAATTTTCTTTTTTGTTTTTTGTTTAGAAAATAAAAAGAGTCTAACAATAAGATGGATACAGTGTTATCTACATACGTTGCGCTTTGCAACGGTGATTATATAACAGCAAAATAGAAGGGAGCTTTTTCATGACTAAGTATATTTTTGTAACAGGCGGTGTAGTATCGTCTTTAGGAAAAGGTATTACAGCAGCATCTCTTGGAAGACTTTTAAAAAATCGTGGTTTAAATGTAACGATTCAAAAGTTTGATCCATACATTAACGTAGACCCAGGGACTATGAGCCCATACCAACACGGTGAGGTATTCGTAACAGATGATGGCGCAGAAACTGACTTAGACCTTGGTCACTATGAGCGTTTTATCGACATTAACTTAAACAAATACAGCAACGTAACAACAGGTAAAATTTACTCTTCAGTTCTTCAAAAAGAGCGTCGCGGTGAATATTTAGGAGGAACAGTTCAAGTTATTCCTCACATTACTAACGAAATTAAAGAGCGCGTATATCGTTCTGGCCGTGAAACAAATGCGGATGTTGTTATTACAGAAATCGGTGGAACTGTTGGTGATATCGAGTCTCTACCATTCTTAGAAGCAATCCGTCAAATTAAGAGCGACATCGGTCGTGACAATGTAATGTACATTCACTGTACGTTAATCCCGTACTTAAAAGCAGCGGGTGAAATGAAAACAAAACCAACACAACATAGTGTTAAAGAACTTCGTAGCTTAGGTATTCAACCAAATATTATCGTTGTTCGTACAGAACTTCCTGTTTCTCAAGATATGAAAGACAAGCTTGCATTATTCTGTGACATCGATACAAAAGCAGTTATCGAAGCTCGCGATGCAGATACTTTATATGCGGTTCCATTATCTCTTCAAGAACAAAACATGGACCAAATCGTTTGTGATCACTTAAAATTAGACAATCCAGCTGCAGATATGACAGAGTGGACTGCGCTAGTTAACAAGGTACGTAACCTTTCTAAGAAAACAAAAATCGCTCTTGTTGGTAAATATGTAGAACTTCAAGATGCATATATTTCTGTTGTAGAAGCACTTCGTCATGCTGGTTACTCATTCGATACAGATGTAGAAGTAAAATGGGTAAATGCTGAGCACGTAACAGCAGAAAATGTACAAGAATTAGTAGGAGACACAGATGGTATCCTTGTACCAGGTGGCTTCGGCGATCGTGGTGTAGAAGGTAAAATCGTTGCGATTCAATATGCTCGTGAAAACAAAGTTCCATTCTTAGGAATTTGCTTAGGTATGCAACTTGCATCAATCGAATTCGCACGTAATGTATTAGGTTTAGAAGGTGCTAACTCTTCTGAAATTAACCCTGATACACCATACGCAATCATTGACCTATTACCAGAACAAAAAGATGTAGAGGACCTAGGTGGTACACTTCGTCTTGGTCTATACCCATGTAAGCTTTCTGAAGAAACAAATGCTTACAATGCTTATAATGAGCCGGTTGTATATGAGCGTCATCGTCATCGTTATGAGTTCAACAACCAGTTCCGTCCGGATATGGAAAAAGAAGGATTCGTATTCTCTGGTACAAGCCCAGACGGTCGTCTAGTTGAAATCATTGAATTAAAAGACCACCCTTGGTTCGTAGCAGCACAGTTCCACCCAGAACTTGTTTCTCGTCCAAACCGTCCACAACCATTGTTCCATGACTTCGTAAGAGCTTCTATTACGAATAAAGAGAGCAAGTAATAAAAAAAGCGCCGTCACTTTAAAGTGACGGCGCTTTTTTTTAATATTCGTTTAACATTTCATCGATTGTAAATTTGATTCCGTGATAAGCAAATAAAGCTACTATTAAGCTTGGGAACCCGTAGCGATTACCTTCATCGTCTGGAATAAGGCCTTTTAACAGTTTTGTATCAATATGTACGTCTGTATATTGTTCCAGTGATTTCGTACCTTCTTGAAGAGCAGAAATGCCGACAATAGAGTGTCCCTCTTCTTGTAGTTTTTTTGCAATTTCTACAACTGCTTCATCTGTTGAAAAACGGCTAATAAGAAGTACACGATCCGCAGAGGTTACTTCTGCTTCTTTACCATTTTCAAATAAGCGTTTTGCTTGCTTCATTGGTTCAGCACCGAATAGTGCTTCGGTAACAACACCATCCATTTCATTTGTACCATATAAATAAATGAAACCATCGCCAATTAGTGCTTGAGCAAGTAAACGAGCGCTATCTTCTATATTCATTTCTTCTTTTTGAGAAACTCTGGAGAAATAACCACTTAATTGAGTTGAAAAAATTTTTAACATAATGTTACTCCCTTCGTACGTGTTTGCCGGCTTTCATTATAGTTTATTTTTTTAGAAAGGTGAAATCGTAGGGTAGCATAACAAAATAGGAAACGGTAAAATAAGAAAGAATAGGAAGGAATTTGCCAAAGAATAGCGAAAATAAATCGTTAAGATATAAGAAGCTTTAAATCTTGTACTTACACAGAAAGGTTGGGAATTATGGAAGGTAAAATTTTAATCGTTGATGATCAATATGGGATTCGTGTGTTATTACATGAAGTGTTCCAAAAAGAAGGTTATCAGACATTCCAAGCAGCGAATGGATTTCAAGCTTTAGATATCGTGAAAAAAGATAATCCGGATTTAGTAGTATTAGATATGAAAATTCCAGGCATGGATGGTATAGAGATTTTAAAGCATGTAAAAGAAATTGATGAGAGTATTAAAGTCATTTTAATGACTGCTTATGGAGAGCTTGATATGATCCAAGAAGCAAAAGATTTAGGTGCTTTAATGCATTTTGCTAAACCATTTGATATTGATGAAATTCGTCAAGCTGTGAGAAATGAGCTCGCTGTAGAGGCGTAAAAATGAATTTTTTATAAAAAATATGGAAAAAAGCGTTTACATGGACTATTGTGCAGGTGAATACGGTTGAGTTTTTGAGTACAAGTTGTTATCCTATTGAGTGTAGAAAAAAGTCCGGTATGTAGATATACATATTTTACCTTATTCTGGTCATACTACCAGCGATAAGAACTTATCGGATACAAAAAACGTTTTTTAGGAGGATTCACCATGCCTTTAGTTTCTATGAAAGAAATGCTAAACAAAGCACTAGAAGGAAAATACGCAGTTGGTCAATTCAACATGAACAACTTAGAGTGGACTCAAGCTATCTTAGCTGCTGCGGAAGAAGAAAAATCTCCTGTAATCCTAGGTGTATCTGAGGGTGCAGCTCGTCATATGACTGGTTTCAAAACAGTTGTAGCTATGGTTAAAGCTTTAATCGAAGAAATGAACATCACTGTTCCTGTAGCGATTCACCTTGACCATGGTTCAAGCTTCGAAAAATGTAAAGAAGCAATTGATGCAGGTTTCACATCTGTAATGATCGACGCTTCTCACCACCCATTCGAAGAAAACGTTGAAACTACTAAACAAGTAGTAGAATACGCACACGCTCGTAACGTATCTGTTGAAGCTGAGCTTGGAACAGTTGGCGGACAAGAAGACGACGTAATCGCTGAAGGCGTAATTTACGCTGATCCAGCAGAGTGTAAGCACCTTGTTGAAGCAACAGGTATCGATTGCCTAGCTCCAGCTTTAGGTTCTGTACACGGTCCTTACAAAGGTGAGCCTAACTTAGGATTCGCTGAAATGGAACAAGTTCGTGACTTCACTGGCGTACCTTTAGTATTACACGGTGGTACTGGTATCCCAACTGCTGATATCGTAAAAGCTATCTCTTTAGGTACTTCAAAAATCAACGTAAACACTGAGAACCAAATCGAGTTTACAAAAGCTGTTCGTGAAGTATTAAACAAAGACCAAGAAGTTTACGATCCTCGTAAATTTATCGGACCTGGCCGCGACGCTATTAAAGCAACTGTTGCTGGTAAAATGCGTGAGTTCGGTTCTAACGGTAAAGCGTAAGAATAAAATTCCGTTTTGGAAACCGTCTAGTCTTTTAGACGGTTTCCTTTCGTTGTATAATGAAAGCGTGAACAAGTCGAAAGATTTTATCATTTTTGGTTTTTAAATAGAAAATAATGTGCATAGTCCTATTAATAAATGTGATAACGTATCTAAATTGATAAAGTGAATTCGATGAATAGTTGATCTTTATCTATTCGTGCTACAGGAGAAATGAAGATAATGGTTTCCTATTTATCCCGCATTAAAGGGCAGTAAGACCCCCACCTCAAAATTTAGTGGAAGCAAAAAAGTTAGGTGGGGGTCAACTGCCCGTAAAAGCCCGATTGGTTCAACTAATAACCAGTGGGGGATAAACACCCCCGACTAATTAAAGTTTCACTTTATTGAGTTTTGGGATGGAAAGAGTAATTGAGATTCTTAAGGGGAGCTTTCTATAAAAATATAGAAAGTAAATACATTCACAAGAAGGGAGCTCAATATGGAAAAATTGCTAATTGAAGGCGGAAGAGCTTTAAATGGAACAATTCGAGTAAGCGGTGCAAAGAACAGTGCCGTTGCATTAATTCCAGCGACAATTTTAGCAGATACTCCAGTAACTATTGGTGGTGTCCCTAATATTTCGGACGTGAAAATGTTAGGAGACTTACTAGAGGAAATTGGAGGGAAAGTAACTTATGGACAGGAGGAAGAGATGGTAGTCGATCCTTCTAACATGGTTGCAATGCCTTTGCCAAATGGAAAAGTGAAAAAGTTGCGCGCTTCTTATTATTTAATGGGTGCGATGCTTGGCCGTTTTAAAAAAGCTGTTATTGGGCTTCCG
Source organism: Bacillus cereus group sp. BfR-BA-01355 (assembly GCF_022663675.1). Classification (NCBI taxonomy): domain Bacteria; kingdom Bacillati; phylum Bacillota; class Bacilli; order Caryophanales; family Bacillaceae; genus Bacillus; species Bacillus cereus group sp. BfR-BA-01355. The sequence goes on along the minus strand of NZ_JAKUFY010000039.1, from coordinate 23,722 downwards.
GGTGGATGTCATTTAGGACCGAGGCCAATTGATCAGCATATTAAAGGGTTTGAAGCGCTGGGTGCACATGTTACAAATGAACAAGGTGCCATCTATTTAAGGGCAGATGAACTACATGGAGCACGTATTTATTTAGATGTTGTTAGTGTGGGAGCTACGATTAATATTATGCTAGCAGCTGTACGAGCGAAAGGTAGAACTGTTATTGAAAATGCAGCGAAAGAGCCCGAGATTATTGATGTAGCTACATTGTTAACAAGCATGGGAGCACGTATTAAAGGTGCTGGTACAGATGTAATCCGAATAGATGGTGTGGACTCTTTACATGGTTGTCACCATACTATCATCCCAGATCGTATCGAAGCTGGTACGTATATGATTCTAGGAGCTGCATCAGGAGGAGAAGTAACGGTTGATAACGTTATTCCTCAGCACTTAGAATCAGTTACTGCAAAGCTAAGAGAAGCTGGTGTTCAAGTTGAAACGAACGATGATCAAATTACGGTGAACGGTAATAGAAAGTTAAAAGTAGTTGATATCAAAACGCTTGTATATCCAGGTTTTCCAACAGATTTACAACAGCCGTTTACGACGCTTTTAACAAAAGCGCACGGGACGGGAGTTGTAACAGATACAATTTACGGTGCCCGTTTCAAACACATTGATGAATTACGTCGTATGAATGCTCAAATTAAAGTAGAAGGTCGTTCGGCAATTGTAACTGGTCCTGTGTTACTGCAAGGTGCAAAAGTGAAGGCGAGTGATTTACGAGCGGGAGCGGCACTTGTTATTGCAGGGTTAATGGCAGATGGAATTACAGAAGTAACAGGACTTGAGCATATTGATCGAGGTTATGAGAATATAGTGGACAAGCTTAAAGGGCTTGGAGCAAACATTTGGCGAGAACAAATGACAAAACAAGAAATTGAAGAGATGAAGAACGCATAAGTGATACTTCCGCAAGGGGGAAGCGAAGGATCACTACTTGCGGAAGTACACTTTATAGAAAAACACGGTTCACAAAATACGGCAGAAATATAAAGACTTAAAGGAGAGGGATTATTGTGGAAAGAAGTTTATCTATGGAGTTAGTACGTGTAACAGAGGCTGCAGCATTATCATCAGCGCGTTGGATGGGGCGCGGGAAAAAAGATGAAGCAGACGGTGCAGCAACATCAGCTATGCGTGATGTATTTGATACAATTCCGATGAAAGGTACAGTTGTAATTGGTGAAGGTGAGATGGATGAAGCACCAATGCTATATATCGGAGAGAAATTAGGTACAGGATATGGACCACGTGTAGACGTTGCAGTTGATCCTTTAGAAGGGACAAACATCGTAGCAGCTGGTGGCTGGAATGCTCTTGCTGTTATTGCAATTGCAGACCATGGTAATTTGTTACATGCTCCTGACATGTACATGGATAAAATCGCGGTTGGCCCAGAAGCAGTTGGGGCGGTCGACATTGATGCGCCTATTATTGATAACTTACGTGCAGTTGCGAAAGCGAAAAATAAAGATATTGAAGATGTTGTAGCGACAGTTTTAAATCGCCCACGTCATCAAGAAATTATCGAAGAAATTCGTAAAGCTGGTGCTCGTATTAAATTAATTAATGATGGAGATGTAGCTGGAGCGATTAATACAGCGTTTGATCGTACAGGTGTAGATATTTTATTTGGATCTGGTGGAGCACCTGAAGGTGTATTAGCAGCAGTTGCTTTAAAATGTTTAGGTGGAGAAATTCACGGAAAACTATTGCCACAAAACGAAGCTGAATTAGCGCGTTGTAAAAAAATGGGCATAGAAGACATTAATCGTATCCTTCGTATGGAGGACTTAGTAAAAGGTGACGATGCAATCTTTGCAGCAACAGGTGTAACAGATGGAGAACTATTACGCGGTGTTCAATTTAAAGGTAGCGTAGGAACAACGCAATCTCTTGTTATGCGTGCGAAATCAGGCACAGTTCGCTTCGTAGATGGTCGTCATAGCTTAAATAAAAAACCGAACTTGGTTATTAAGTAAAAGGTGGAAGCGGCTCGCTCAGAATCGCAGGACATTGGAACTCTCGACCTTGAAGCGCTCTTTGCTTCGAGTGAGAGAGTGAAATGACCGGAGATTCTAGCCGCTGGAACTGGATTTAAGTAAAAAGCGTAAGCAGCTTGCTCAGAAGGGGAAGGCATTGGAACTCCTGACGAAGAGGCGTTTTGTGCCTCGCAGGAAGGGGTGAAATGACTGACCCTTCTAGCCACCGACCATTCTAGCTGCTGAAGCTGGATTAAATAAAAAGCGTAAGCGGCTCCTTCAGAAAGGTTAAAATGGTCGATCTTTTTAACTATCGGAGCTGGAACTAAACTAAATAAGAAGCGAAGACAAATTTTCTTGTCTTCGCTTCTTGTATTTGTGTTCCAACGTATTGATTAAAACTAGATAAAAGGGTTACAATAGTGAATATTACCCTACTTGAACTTATTGCCTTTCATTATTAATTATTTGCCTTCCGTATTTTTCCCTTTACCCATGAAAAAAGAGAATAACGTTAAAGTGTGGTGTCTGAATGAATTTGTCAATTGCAGCATTAGAAAACATGAAATTAAAAGAGTTATACGAGCTTGCGAAAGAATTTAAGATTTCATATTATAGCAAGTTAACGAAAAAAGAGTTAATCTTTTCTATTTTGAAAGCTCGAGCAGAAAAAGAAGGTTTCTTTTTCATGGAAGGCGTATTAGAAATTATTCAATCAGAAGGATTTGGATTCCTACGTCCTATCAACTATTCTCCAAGCTCAGAAGATATTTATATCTCAGCTTCGCAAATTCGTCGTTTCGATTTACGTAATGGAGACAAAGTTTCTGGTAAAGTACGACCTCCGAAAGAAAATGAACGCTATTTTGGGTTATTACAAGTTGAAGCTGTAAACGGAGATGATCCAGATTCAGCAAAAGAGCGTGTGCATTTCCCTGCATTAACACCATTATACCCAGATCGCCAAATGAAATTGGAAACGGAACCGAAAAAGTTACCGACACGTATCATGGATTTAATCGCACCAGTTGGATTTGGACAACGTGGTTTAATTGTTGCGCCTCCAAAGGCTGGTAAAACAAGTCTATTAAAAGAAATTGCACACAGTGTTACAACAAATCATCCAGAAGCAGAATTAATTGTTCTTTTAATTGATGAGCGTCCAGAGGAAGTAACAGACATTGAACGTTCTGTTAAGGGTGACGTTGTAAGTTCTACTTTTGATGAAGTACCAGAAAATCATATTAAAGTAGCTGAACTTGTGTTAGAACGTGCAATGCGTCTTGTAGAGCACAAAAAAGATGTTATCATTTTAATGGATAGTATTACCCGTTTAGCGCGAGCTTACAACCTCGTTATTCCGCCAAGTGGTAGAACATTATCGGGTGGTATCGACCCAGCGGCTTTCCATAGACCGAAGCGTTTCTTTGGAGCTGCACGTAATATTGAAGAAGGCGGTAGCTTAACGATTTTAGCAACAGCCCTTGTTGATACAGGATCTCGTATGGACGATGTTATTTACGAGGAATTTAAAGGAACTGGAAATATGGAACTTCACTTAGATCGTTCGTTAGCTGAACGTCGTATCTTCCCAGCGATTGATATTCGTCGTTCTGGTACACGTAAAGAAGATCTATTAATTCCAAAAGAGCATTTAGACAAGTTATGGGGCATTCGTAAAACAATGCGTGATACACCAGACTTTGTTGAAAGTTTCTTACGTAAGCTTCGTCAAACGAAGACAAACGAAGAATTTTTACAAAACATTGTTGCAGACTCTAAAAGGTATGTAACAACTAAGTAAAGGGAAAAGATTGGGACTCGCTTATTTTATAGTAAGCGAGTTTTCTTATGCCTTTTAGGTGATATTAAAGAGAGAAATAAGTGGGAGAACCTTAGCTGGTCAGAGCCGATCGAGCCCAAGCCACTTTAAATTTCAAAAGACAAAAACAGGTAGTTGCAAAATGAAGTTAGCCTTGTTATAATTTCATCATATGTGTTTCATCAATATAGTTGTGTATGCAGCTGAAGATGAAAAACTCTGTTTCGAAAATGATTCAGGGCGGAAGGAGATGAAAAGAATGAAAGCAGGAATTCACCCAGATTACAAGAAAGTTGTATTCATGGACACAAACACAGGCTTCAAATTCTTAAGCGGGTCTACTAAAGGCTCTAGCGAAACTGTTGAGTGGGAAGATGGTAACACTTATCCATTACTAAAAGTTGAGATCAGTTCTGATTCTCACCCATTCTACACTGGACGTCAGAAGTTTGCTACTGCAGACGGACGCGTTGATCGCTTCAATAAGAAATACGGTATCAAGTAATAAAAACATAAAACAGGCAAGTGTATGTATTCGCTTGTCTGTTTTTTTTGTGAAAATATTATACCTTTACCCTACTTTTAACTAAAAAGTAGATGAAAGGAGAGCTTCATGTACTTAATAAATCAAAATGGCTGGATTGAAGTGATTTGCGGTAGTATGTTTTCTGGTAAATCAGAAGAGTTAATCCGCCGTGTGCGCCGTACGCAATTTGCAAAACAACATGCAATTGTATTTAAACCATGTATTGATAATCGCTATAGTGAAGAAGACGTTGTATCACATAACGGATTAAAGGTAAAAGCAGTTCCTGTTTCAGCTTCAAAAGATATATTTGAACATATCACTGAAGATATGGATGTAATTGCAATCGATGAGGTACAATTCTTTGATGGGGACATTGTGGAAGTGGTGCAAGTATTGGCAAATCGTGGCTATCGTGTCATTGTAGCTGGTTTAGACCAAGATTTCCGTGGTCTACCATTTGGACAAGTTCCTCAGCTGATGGCAATTGCTGAACATGTGACAAAGCTACAAGCAGTATGTTCTGCATGTGGATCTCCGGCAAGTCGTACACAACGATTAATTGATGGAGAACCAGCGGCATTTGATGATCCGATTATTTTAGTTGGGGCTTCAGAATCGTATGAACCACGATGTCGTCATTGTCATGCAGTTCCTACAAACAAAGACAAGTAAAACTCGCTGCGCAAGGCGGGTTTTTTTCAGAATAGAGAGTGTGGGTGGTGTGAGCCGCTTATGCTTTTAAATATTATCTAGCTCCAGCGGCTAGAATCTCCGGCCATTTCACTCTCTCGCTTGAAGCAAAAAGCGCTTCAAGGTCGAGAGCTCCAATGGCCTGCGATTCTGAGCAAGCCGCTTACGCTTTTAAATATAATTTGCGTTTTTTTGAGTAAGTACCATATACTATTTGTATTAGATACTAGGATGTAGAGGTGAATGATGTGTTAGATCGTTTGCAAGCTGTAGAAAATCGTTATGAGAAGTTAAATGAATTGTTAAGTGACCCAGAGGTTATTAGCGATACAAATAAGCTTCGTGAATATTCAAAGGAACAGTCTGATATACAGGAAACGGTAGAGGTGTATCGTGAGTATAAGGATGTTCGTGAGCAATTAAAAGATGCGAAAGCAATGTTAGAAGAGAAGTTAGACGCAGAAATGCGTGACATGGTAAAAGAAGAGGTTTCTGAGTTAGAATCACAAGAAAAAACGTTATCAGAACGTCTGAAAATTTTACTAGTTCCAAAGGACCCTAATGATGATAAGAACGTTATCGTTGAGGTTCGTGGGGCTGCTGGTGGCGACGAGGCCGCTTTATTTGCTGGTGACTTATACCGCATGTATAGCCGTTATGCTGAGGTTCAAGGTTGGAAAACAGAAATTATCGAGGCTAGCTATACAGAGTTAGGTGGATATAAAGAGATTATCTTTATGATTAACGGTAAAGGTGCTTTCGCGAAGCTGAAATTCGAGAATGGTGCTCACCGTGTACAACGTGTTCCTGAAACGGAATCTGGTGGACGTATTCATACATCTACAGCAACTGTAGCTGTATTACCAGAGGCAGAAGAAGTAGAAATCGACATTCACGAGAAAGATGTTCGTGTTGATACATTCGCTTCTAGTGGTCCTGGTGGACAAAGTGTTAATACAACGATGTCAGCGGTACGTTTAACACATTTACCGACTGGTGTAGTTGTATCTTGTCAGGATGAGAAATCACAAATTAAGAATAAAGAAAAAGCGATGAAAGTATTACGCGCACGTGTTTATGATAAGTTTAGACAAGAAGCACAAGCTGAATATGATCAAAACCGTAAACAAGCTGTTGGTACGGGCGATCGTTCAGAGCGTATTCGTACGTATAACTTCCCGCAAAACCGTGTTACAGACCATCGAATCGGTTTAACGATTCAAAAGCTAGATCAAATCTTACAAGGTAAGTTAGATGATTTCATCAATGCCTTAGTGATGGAAGATCAGGCTCAAAGGATGGAGGCAGCTGAGTAATGCGTGTCTATGAAGCCCTGAAATGGGCTTCTTCTTTTTTACAGGAAAATGGACGAGATGAAAATGCGGGAGAAATTGTCCTTTGTCATGTATTAAAGATGAACAGAACAGGATTACTTATGAATATGCGTGAAGAAATAAATGAGGAACAAGAGGCAAGCTTTACGGAGTTTATCCACAAGCATGTAGAAGGTATTCCTATTCAATATATGATTGGTTATGAAATGTTTTATGGCCGGTCGTTCTTTGTGAATGAAGAAGTATTAATACCAAGACCGGAAACAGAAGAACTTATAGTAGGAGTATTAGAAAGAATTGAGCGCCATTTTGGTGACAAGGAACTACATGTAGCAGATATAGGCACAGGTAGTGGAGCGATTTCTATTACGCTTGCTTTAGAAAATAAAAATCTTCACGTGTATACAGTAGATATTGCACAAGAGTCGATTGAAGTTGCAAAAGAAAATGCAAAAGCTTTAGGTGCAGAAGTAACGTTCTATCACGGTGATTTATTGTCACCATTTGATAAAACGGGTCAAAAGCTAGATGTTGTTGTTTCAAATCCTCCATATATACCGGAAGAGGATTGGCGTGGTCTTTCTCCTGTTGTGAAAGAGCATGAGCCGAAGAGAGCACTTGTTGGTGGAGAAGACGGATTAGATTTTTATCGCCGTTTTATGGAAGAATTGCCGAATGTATTGCAGGAGAAAGCAATTGTAGCGTTTGAAATTGGAGTAGGACAGGGTGAGGATGTAAAAAGATTGTTACAACAAGCTTTTCCACATGCTCATGTTGAGGTTGTTTTTGATATTAACGGAAAAGATCGTATGGTATTTGCAGAGATGGAGTAAGGTTCACACCTTACTCTATTTTTTTGTGGGAAAATTCATATAGATTTTGAATTTAATAGTTTAGAAATATGAAAGTCTGTCCACACTGTTTGTAGAAGGGACGGTGGAGGAAATGAAAAAACAAGTTATTGCTTATCTTCTTATATTATTAATTGGTGCACAGTTACTTGTGCAGTTTGGATATATGAAAGCTGATGCGAAAGGGCCTTCAGTTATTCCCAAAGAGGCCGTTCGATTACGAATTTTAGCAAATAGCGATTCAGATAAAGACCAGGCATTAAAGCGTAAAGTGCGTGATGAAGTAAAAGCGCAAATTGATGGATGGGTAGCGGATTTAACTTCATTTGAAGAGGCACGCAAATTAATTCAAAGTCATATTCCAGAAATCGAGAAAACGGTGGAAAATACGTTAAAAAGGGAAGGAAGTAAAGAATCATTTCAAGTGAAATTTAGTAAGAATGTAAAGTTTCCTACAAAGGTATATGGGAATTTTATTTATCCAGCAGGAGAATATGAAGCAGTATTGATCACAATTGGAGAAGGTGAAGGGGCGAACTGGTGGTGTGTATTATTTCCACCAATGTGTTTCTTAGATTTTTCGAGTGGGACAGCTGTAAGAAAAGAAGAGCACGTTGTGAAGGCGGAATCTCCTGAAGAGGAACAGGTGAAACAACTAGATGAAGAAGTAGTAGATACAGAAGAGAAGAAAGTGGATAAGGTTAAAGAAACGAAAGTTGTAAAACAGGAAGTAGTAAAAGAAGTAACAGCTTCTGAAAAGAAAGTAGTAAAAAATGAAACAAAAGTCGAAGAGCAGCCTGTAAGTGAAGAAGAAACAAAAACTGTGGAAAAAGTGGAGAAACCTGTGGAGAAAAAACAAGAAAAGCAAAATGAGTATGTAAAAGTAGAAGAGGAAGAAGAAAAGCCAGAAGTTAAATTGTTTATTGTAGAAGCTTTTACATCTTTATTCTCTAAATAGTACTATTAATAAATCCCTCCTCATATATAAAAATGAGGAGGGATTTATTATGAAGAAAGTGTATTTTGCTACGAAAGCAGATGTGGAAAGATTACATTCTTTTTTCGGACAAGCTAATAAAAAAGATGATAAAATAAATGAGTTATACGCACAATTTATGATTTTGGAAGAGGCGGAAGAAATAAGAGCTGTAATTGGTTATGAACAAAGTGGGGAAGATGTACTTATTCGTTCTTGTTTATTCACACCTCATGTGGATAAACAGACTTTCTTATATTTTTTTGAAATGTTTTTGCAGTATATGAAAGAAAAAAGTGTTCAACAATTGTACTTACTAACAAACCATCCACAATCTGTACCGATCTTTCAGTTCTTTGACTTTTTTACTATAGAAAAGGATGAGGTTCCAGAGGGTATTCAACAGTTAGAACATTTTTGTAAAAATATAAAAGAGCAGAATGCAATAATACTAAATTGTCAGCTATTCACAAAGTTATCCACGGATTAATTGGGTTTATCCACATTTTGTGGATAAACCTTGTTTGTCTTTTGGATAAATCTCATAGTAAACTAAAAATAGACAAGTATTTAAGGGTAGAAAAGGACGTGGAAAAAAATGCATACAAATATGTGGGTTGTGGATAATGTTGTGGAAAGAAAAAAATATTATCCACAGTTACAAGAAGCAGCAAAATTATTAAGAGAAAATGAGGCGGTTGCTTTCCCTACGGAAACAGTATATGGGTTAGGTGCAAATGCGATGGATGATGAAGCAATCGCGAAAATTTTCGAAGCGAAAGGAAGACCGAGTGATAATCCACTCATTGTCCACATAGGTACAAAATCTCAGTTAGATGGGATTGTGAAAGAAATTCCACCAGTTGCAGAGAAGTTAATGGCGCATTTTTGGCCAGGACCATTAACAATTATTTTGCCGAGAAAAGAAGGGATTTCAGAGAGGGTGACGGCGGGACTTAATACGGTTGGGGTAAGAATGCCTGATCATCCAGTTGCACTTGCTCTTATTGAAGAGGCGAATGTACCTGTTGCGGCACCAAGTGCGAATCGTTCAGGGCGTCCAAGTCCAACACTAGCTTCTCACGTATATGAAGATTTGAATGGGAAGATTGCAGGTATTGTTGATGGTGGTGCAACTGGAGTAGGCGTTGAATCAACTGTAATTGATTGTACAAGCACGGTTCCAACAATATTACGTCCAGGTGGGATTACGAAAGAACAATTAGAAGCGGTGATAGGTACCGTTTCTTTAGATCCAGCTTTAAAGGATGAGAAGGAAAAACCGAAATCACCTGGAATGAAATACACACATTATGCGCCGAAAGCACCACTTAGTATTGTTGAGGGCTCGCGTGAGTTTATTCAGCAACTTGTGGATGAGAAAAAGGAAGAAGGATTTAAAGTAGGCGTATTAACGACAGAAGAGTATCAGCATGTATATAACGCAGATGTTATATTGTCTTGTGGTGTTCGAAGTGACTTAGCTAGCGTTGCGACTAAATTATATGATGTACTTAGAACATTTGATGCAAGTGAAGTGGATGTTATTTTTAGTGAGTCGTTCCCTAATGAAGGAATAGGAAATGCTATTATGAATCGTTTAACAAAAGCGGCAGGACATCATATTATTATTGAATGATAAGGTAAGGTTAGCAAACAGAATATTTCTCCTTGGATAAGCATATTGTGAAGTAGCACGTCCAAGGAGGGGCATGAATGACGTTTGAACAGCTAATACCTTTAATAATTATGGCATTCGCCTTAGGGATGGATGCGTTCTCGGTGAGTCTTGGTATGGGGATGATGCCCCTAAAGTTAAGACAAATCCTGTATATTGGTATGACGATAGGGATATTTCATATTATTATGCCGTTTATAGGGATGGTACTAGGTCGTTTTTTATCAGAGAAGTATGGAGATATTGCACATTTTGCGGGTGCTATTTTATTAATCGGACTAGGTTTTTATATCGTATATTCGACCATTTTACAAAATGGAGAGACTAGAACTGTCCCTATTGGAATTAGCTTATTCGTATTTGCATTTGGCGTTAGTATAGATAGTTTCTCAGTAGGGCTTAGTCTTGGTATTTATGGGGCACAAACAATCATTACGATATTACTTTTTGGAGTTGTTAGCATGTTGTTAGCGTGGATTGGTTTATTAATTGGTAGACATGCGAAAGATATGCTCGGTACATATGGCGAGATAGTAGGTGGCATCATTCTAGTTGGATTTGGATTATATATCCTTTTTCCTATATAATTTTATGTAGGAGGGAATTATGAACAAGCTATTGGGATGGTATGTTAAGTTTTTAACCTTCTTTCCTCGATGGCTAAGAAGGCTTATAATTTGGGGTATTATTTTGCAAATTGCAATTTTAGGTTGGATTAAGTTAATTCGCGAATAGTAAGATAGCTCCTTTCTGTGCATAGTTTTGTTTGTACTATATTGATTGCGCTAAAAAATTACACATATAGAAAGGATGAGATGAATGACAAGATTGAAGCAAGTTTTTGGTATTATTATTAGTTTTTTTGTTTTTTGGTTTAGTATGCTCGGTGTACAAATGTTTGCTGAGTTTTTAGATATTGAGTCATTGAAATTTGTTGCGGGAAAGACTGAGGCGGCGCGTGCTTTTTACTCTCCGTACCCGTTTTTAATTGTTTTTCTTATTACACTGCTTTCCCTATACTTCTTCGTAATTAAGCTAGGGAAACCGAAAAAAGAAAAACTCCCTACTTTAGAGGAAAAGAAGGAAGAATTACAATGATAAAATCCCCTGCTAAAAAGCAGGGGATTTTTATGTTTGAGTGATGGCAGGAATCGATTCTGAGCGAGCCGCTTCCGCTTTTAGATATTATCCAGTTCCAGCGGCTAGAATGGTCGGTGGCTTCGCGTCTTCCTGTGAGGCAAAAAGCGCCTCTACGTCAGAAGCTCCATCCCCCTCTCATTCTGAGCGAGCCGCTTCCGCTTTTAAACTGGCCTAACCAGTTCAAATTGTTCTCCTAATTTTGCATAGTTGTGTCCTGCTAGGCGGCTTATTGGTTTGAGTCCTTCTGCGTGAATGCGCCCTTTTTCATATAGATGCTCGGCAACGTGGAAACGAACGACGCGTCCAATTAGTAGATCACAAGCTGGTGAGTCTTCTGTTCCACCAAGTGGAATTGCACGTTCTAATATACATTCCATTCGAATATTTGCTTCTTTTACACCTGGAACAGAGATGACTTCACTTTCAATTGGTGTTAGTTTTGCTAGTTCAATTTCACTTTCATTTGGCGGGAGATTAGCTGCTGTTTCGTTAATTGCTGCTACATATGATTCGTCAGAAATATGTACGACAAATTCACCTTTTTCAATTGCGTTTCGGGAAGTGTCCTTTCTTTCTCCGGCTTTTCGTTGTACAGAAACAGAGATAAGTGGTGGATTAGCAGCGACAATATTGAAATAACTATATGGTGCGCCGTTTAATACACCGTCTTTTGTTACAGAAGTAACGAATGCGACAGGGCGAGGGATGATACTTCCAGTAAGTAATTTGTAATTATCTTTTTCAGTTTGTTCATTTGGATTAATGGATAACATGCTTGTAATCCCCTTTCTAAATATGAATACTTATTGTTTGTTTACAAGATATCGGTGAGAAAATCCTGCTGGAAATAATATTTTGTTTCATAAAAAGAACTTACTTCAATTGTAATGAAGTAAGTTCTTTTTCAAGAATCTCAAGATTGAGATGAAAATTAAAGTAAAACGTATGCGCCAGGTCCGATTAAAGCTACACCAACAGCAACAGCGATTAACATTAAATTATATTCATATCCGTTTTGTGTCACCCAGTAACCATTTTTCCCGTGAACAGTGAAGATAGCCATTAACATTGTTCCAACGATAAATAATGAGCCAACTATAATGAAAATACCTGATGCGAATAAGAAACCACCTAGTAATTCAGTTGCACCAGCCATAAATGCCATAAATACACCAGGACGTAAACCGATTGATTCCATCCAGCCACCTGTTCCTTTTAAACCGTAACCGCCGAACCAACCAAATAATTTTTGAGCACCATGACCCATGAATGTAATTCCTATAATAAGACGAATAATAAGAAGACCGAAATCCATCATTTTTAAAAACCCCCTAAAAGTTATTAACTTACCTTATGTAAGTAATGATAAAATAGTTACTTACTTTAGTCAAGCGGATTTTGAAAAAAGTTTGAATTAAATTTTACAAATTAACAACAAAAAACAAAATGTAGTAAAGACCTCTAGACAAGTTGGGCAAAAAAAGAGAAAATATAAATAGAAGTTAACTTCTTATTGTTATTCAGACAATCAGAATTGACTGGAATTTTGTGAAGCGCTACAATAAGAGTCTATTAGTAATGACGTAATTTATTTCGAAAGCGTTTTTACAGTATAATATTCGAAGTATGAAGTCTTACATGTATCCCGAGCTTTACTAGGGATTGCCCTATAAACTTTTAGGTAAATTATAAGGAGGACTATCCTATGTTTAAAAAATTATTTGGTCTTGGTTCAAAAACAAATGAAGAAACAATCGTAGCTCCATTAACTGGAGCAGTGAAAAATATTGAAGAAGTACCAGATCCAGTATTCGCTGGTCGTATGATGGGTGACGGTGTTGCAATCGATCCTACTGAAGGTGTAGTTGTATCTCCAGTTGATGGTGAAATCGTACAATTATTCCACACAAAACATGCTATCGGAATTAAAGCGAAAAACGGCACAGAAATTTTAATCCACGTTGGATTAGAAACTGTAAAAATGGAAGGCGAAGGTTTCGAAGCTCACGTTTCTGAAGGCCAAGCTGTAAAAGCTGGAGATAAATTAATCTCATTCGACTTAGAATTAATCCGTGAAAAAGCGAAAAGCACAATTACTCCAATCGTTATTACAAACACAGATGCAGCTGAGTCTATTAAGACAACTGTAGGCGTAACAGCTACAAAAGGTTCAACAGAAGTAATGAAAGTTACAATGAAATAATTGCTGTATAAGAGGAATCCGTTTCGTATGAAATGGATTCCTTATTTTTGTTGCATATTCAGTAGGTATGTTAAAATACTCTGGGCACTTGGAAATAGGGTTTCACATATATGTGGATAAGGCGCATTTTTCTTAGAAAAAATATAAGAGAACTGCGCTTTTTGTATATTCACATTTCTTTTGTTCTATTCTAATGTAAGTTATGATGAGTGGTAAGAAATCGAATATAGGGGTGGGGTTGGATGAAACGAGTGTTATTTGTTTGTACTGGCAATACATGTCGTAGTCCGATGGCTGAGGCGTTGCTTCGTCATCACGGAGGAGATAGGTTTGAAGTGCAATCTGCCGGTGTTTTCGCCTATCCTGGGAGCGATGCATCGGTATATGCGAAGGAAGCTTTAGCTGAAAAAGGGATTTCAATTAATCATGCCGCGCAGCAAGTAAACGAAACTTTGCTTGATTGGGCTGATATTGTCGTAACGATGACAGAAAATCATAAACACATTGTACTTGGGCATTATCCGAGTGTTGAAAAGAAATTGAATACGTTATATGGATTAACTGAAGGTATAGGTAAGGACATTTCAGATCCATTTGGAGGCTCGCTTTCTATTTATAAAAAAACGTTAGATGAGATGGAAAAACTTGTACAAACTTTACTGAAAAAACATTCAGTAGGTTGATGTTTCGTGTATAATACGATATTGGAGATCACTTCGTCCTATTGAGGTAGCGAGTGTGAAATGAAGATAATTGATTGAAACTTTGGAGGGGTAAAAATGAAAGTAGTAATAGCATCTGATCACGGCGGTATGAATATCCGCAAAGAACTTGTAAGTTTATTAGAAGAGTTAAATATTGAATATATTGATTTAGGTTGTGAATGTGAAGCTGGTTCTGTTGATTACCCTGACTTTGCGTTTCCGGCAGCTGAAATGGTAGCGAACGGTGAAGTAGATCGTGGTATTTTAGTTTGTGGGACAGGCATTGGTATGTCAATCGCAGCAAACAAAGTAAATGGTATCCGTTGTGCGTTAGTTCATGATACTTTCAGTGCGAAAGCAACGAGAGAGCATAATGACACTAACATGCTAGCAATGGGCGAGCGTGTAATTGGTGCTGGTCTAGCGCGTGATATCGCAAAAATCTGGTTAACAACTGACTATGAAGGTGGTCGTCACGAAAACCGCGTAGGAAAAATTAAAACATACGAAACAAAGTAATAGATTCTAACTATTAGTAGTGTGAAATATAATTTGGTGAACCAACCTGTGAAAGGAAGAGGCGTAATGACAGAAATCGTAAAAGTAAGAGAACAGCTACAAATGTCGCTTTCTGATTTCCAAGAACAAGCTTCATTACAAAGCGGTCAAATTTTTGTAGTGGGTTGTAGCACGAGCGAAGTGCTAGGCGAAAGAATTGGAACATCAGGAACGATGGAAGTAGCAGAGGCGATTTTTTCTGAGTTAAAACAATTTCAAGAGCGAACAGGTATTGAATTAGCGTTTCAATGTTGTGAGCATTTAAACCGTGCTTTAGTAGTTGAGAGAGAAGTAGCGATAAAATATCAATTTGAAATTGTAACAGTTACGCCTGTTAGATCAGCAGGTGGTGCATTGGGGACATATGCGTATCACAATTTGAAAGATCCGGTAGTAGTTGAGTTTATTAAAGCAGATGCAGGAATGGATATTGGTGATACATTTATTGGTATGCATTTAAAACATGTAGCTGTTCCGGTTCGTACAAGTGTGAAGGCAATTGGAAGTGCGCATGTAACGATGGCCAAAACACGTGGAAAACTAATTGGTGGAGCACGTGCTGTTTACGCGGTGACGGAAGAGACTACCACTTGCCGTTAAATATGAGAAATTAGGAAGTCATATAGTAGCTGTTTATCATAAGATAAAAGGTATGTTGTCTGACTTTATAGTAGAAGAAAGAAAAGACCGATTTTCGGTCTTTTTTTTCTTTTATGATATAGAAAGTCATGTTAGAATGTAGTTGAAAACATGAAGGTTCGAAAGAATTACAACCTGAATTTTCGTTTTTTCTGAATAAATGAGAAAAAACTGTTGGGAATCGATGTAATTCGTTCAGAAAAGGGGGATTTTGGTGGATCATTTAAAACGTCAAGATGAAAAGGTATTTGCTGCAATTGAGGCAGAACTAGGAAGACAGCGTTCAAAGATTGAGTTAATTGCTTCGGAAAACTTTGTAAGTGAAGCGGTAATGGAGGCGCAAGGTTCTGTTTTAACAAATAAGTATGCTGAAGGATATCCTGGAAAACGTTACTATGGTGGCTGTGAACACGTAGACGTAGTAGAAGATATCGCACGTGATCGCGTAAAAGAAATTTTTGGCGCAGAGCACGTAAACGTTCAACCACACTCTGGTGCACAAGCGAACATGGCAGTATACTTCACAATTTTAGAGCAAGGCGATACAGTACTTGGTATGAATTTATCTCATGGTGGTCACTTAACACACGGAAGCCCTGTTAACTTCAGTGGAGTACAATATAATTTCGTAGAATATGGCGTGGATGCTGACTCTCACCGTATTAATTACGATGATGTATTAGCAAAAGCGAAAGAACATAAACCAAAATTAATCGTTGCAGGTGCAAGTGCATACCCTCGTGTTATCGATTTCAAACGATTCCGTGAGATTGCAGATGAAGTGGGTGCATACTTAATGGTGGATATGGCACATATCGCTGGTTTAGTAGCTGCTGGCTTACATCCAAATCCAGTACCACATGCACATTTCGTTACAACGACAACACATAAAACGTTACGTGGTCCGCGCGGTGGTATGATTTTATGTGAAGAGAAGTTTGCAAAACAAATTGATAAATCAATCTTCCCTGGTATTCAAGGTGGTCCACTTATGCACGTAATCGCTGCAAAAGCTGTTGCGTTTGGTGAGACACTTCAAGAGGATTTCAAAACGTATGCACAAAATATCATTAACAATGCGAACCGCTTAGCTGAAGGTCTTCAAAAAGAAGGACTTACACTTGTTTCTGGCGGAACAGACAATCACTTAATCTTGATTGATGTTCGTAACCTAGAAATCACAGGTAAAGTAGCAGAGCACGTATTAGATGAAGTTGGTATTACAGTGAACAAAAATACAATTCCATTTGAAACAGCAAGCCCATTTGTAACAAGTGGTGTACGTATTGGTACAGCAGCTGTAACATCTCGTGGTTTCGGTTTAGAAGAAATGGATGAAATTGCGTCACTTATTGCTTATACATTAAAAAATCATGAAAATGAAGCTGCATTAGAAGAAGCACGTAAGCGTGTAGAAGCGTTAACGAGCAAATTCTCAATGTATCCAAATCTATAATAGATTGAAGAAGACTGCTGAAACGTAATTGTTTTGGCAGTCTTTTTTGTGGACATATATTATTTTTAAAGTATGTATACAAATGATGAATAAATTTTGGCGATATAATGAAGGATACAGCTCCCATAATTGGTAAAGATACTAGATAGATTCATCGTAAAATCATGATTTTGCCAAATTTGCCCTTGAATATTAGTAGCGTTTTCTTTACAATCGTAAATAGTGTAAAAAAGCGTGCAAACGCATGAATATCATCTAAAGGAGAGATTCACATGGGAAAACTGTATGTATTTGATCACCCGTTAATTCAACATAAGATTACATATATTCGCGATAAGAATACAGGTACGAAAGATTTTCGTGAATTAGTGGACGAAGTAGCAAGCTTAATGGCTTTCGAAATTACTCGCGACCTTCCGCTTAAGGATATTGAAATTGAAACGCCTGTAAGCAAAGCGACAACAAAAGTGATCGCTGGTAAAAAACTTGGTTTAATTCCGATTTTACGTGCAGGTTTAGGAATGGTTGATGGAATTCTGAAATTAATTCCAGCAGCAAAAGTAGGACACGTTGGTTTATACCGTGACCCTAAAACATTGCAACCGGTAGAATACTATGTGAAACTTCCAACGGATGTAGAAGAGCGTGACTTTATCGTACTAGATCCGATGCTAGCAACAGGTGGTTCTGCGGCTGAAGCAATTAACTCTCTGAAAAAGCGCGGTGCGAAACAAATTAAATTAATGTGTATCGTTGCAGCTCCAGAAGGGGTAAAAGTAGTACAAGAAGAACATCCCGATGTTGATATTTATGTAGCAGCATTAGATGAGAAATTAAATGACCACGGATATGTAGTACCAGGTCTTGGTGATGCTGGTGACCGTTTATTCGGAACGAAGTAAGACAACTGACGAGCAGGGGAGATTCCCCTGCTCGTTTTTTTTTGCTGTAAGCAAGTAGGGGAGGGGAGAGGATAAATATACATCGTATATACAACATAAGTTGCATACACATCACATATAATATAGAAGTCTTACGTCTGAGGAACACTATATTATGGAAGAAAAGCGTTATATCTCGAAAATATAATAGTGACAAACTTGTGAACATTTCCTTCTATTATAAAGAGAAAACTGTTAGAAATTGCATATATGTAACCAGTATTTAGAAGGGGAACGTTTTCATTTTTGGGAGGAAATGCCTAATACTCAAATTTTTAGATTTTTTACGATTTCTCGTTGACACTGTTAATACCCTATTGTATGCTAACAACGGGGATAGATGGTAGGGCTTTCAGTGACAAAAATACATCTATTCCGTGACGAAAATGTAAACTTTTTGTTTTGTATAGGATTTATGCAAAAAAATGAGTTATTATTAACACATCGTGAATGAGGGTTACATATTGGAGGGATGAATCCTTGCAAAAAAACGATCGCAGCCATATAAAAGCATATGCTTTAATGTCAGGAATTCTTGCTCAATTAGTCGGTTCTATACTTGTTGGAATCTTTGGTGGGCAGTGGATTGATAATAAGGTTGGAACGTTTCCATTGTTTCTTATTATAGGGTTATTACTCGGGTTAGGAACAGGGGTATACGCAATGATTCGACTCATTCGACATTACTATTCGGGAGAGCAATGATGATAGACGTACATGGACTTGTCCAAAGACAAAAGAAATATATGTACTACTTGCTTGCGCTTCTAGTGCTAGGATGGGGATTTACCTCTTACAAGGATGTATTTCTTGGGCTGATTATCGGAACGATTTTCAGTTTTCTTAGTTTGCGCATCATTGCACGTAGAACAGACAAGCTGTTAGATCGCGTAACAAATGGAGAAAACGTGAAGTTTAAGGCGACAGCTGTAAGTACATATTCAAGATTCGCCACGATTGGGTTATTAATTTTATTTGCAGCCAAATATCAAGAGTTAATTGCGATGTGGGGCTTAGGTGTAGGATTGCTGACAGGATACCTTGTCATGATCATAGATTTTCTTTATTTAGAGTATAAGAGCAGGGAAGAGAGGTGAATTACTAGTGGAACACGGTAAATTAGTTAAATTTCTAGGTTTAACGTTCGATTTGTCATCAGTTATGATGGTTACTGTAGCAGCAGTTATTGTTTTCTTAATCGCTGTTATCGGAACTCGCAGCTTAGCCCTTCGCCCAACCGGGATGCAAAACTTCATGGAATGGGTGTTTGACTTCGTGAAAGGGATTATCAATAGTACGATGGACTGGAAAACAGGTGGACGTTTCTTAACGCTTGGCGTTACGCTTATCATGTTTATCATCGTATCGAACTTCCTTGGTTTACCATTCATGTATTCAGCAACTGAAGCTGGCGAACATATTGCATGGTGGAGGTCACCAACGTCTGATCCAGCAGTTACATTAACATTAGCCGTGATGGTAGTTACCCTCACCCATTATTATGGAATTAAGATGAAGGGTACGAAAGAGTATATTAAAGGTTATTTCCAACCTATGAAATTCTTATTCCCATTAAAGGTTATTGAAGAGTTTGCTAACACATTAACGTTAGGTCTTCGTTTATTCGGTAACATTTATGCAGGTGAGATCTTATTAGGATTACTTGCTAAGTTAGGCGGGGCATCATTCCTTGGAGCATTAGGTGCGCTTGTACCGATGTTAGCATGGATGGGATTCAGTGTATTCGTTGGATCAATCCAAGCATTTATTTTCGTTATGTTAACGATGGTTTATATGGCTCATAAAGTAAGTCATGACCATTAATATAATTTAAGTAAGAAAAAATTTATTTTTTTATAATACAAAGGAGGACAAATTAAATGAGTTTAGGTGTAATCGCAGCTGCAATTGCAATTGGTTTATCAGCATTAGGTGCAGGTATTGGTAACGGTCTTATCGTATCACGTACAATCGAAGGTGTTGCTCGTCAACCAGAATTAAAAGGCGCACTTCAAACAATTATGTTCATCGGGGTTGCTTTAGTTGAGGCACTTCCAATCATCGGTGTAGTTATTGCATTCATCGTAATGAACAAATAAGGGAGACTCCCCTTACATAGATGGCGAAGAGTGTTTTTCCGAACTTTCTTCGCCATTGCTTTATGAACGAAACGTATGTCTTTTTTTTTCATATGATCAATTTAGATATTTTGAAGGGAGTGAATCCTTGTGCCAACTTTATTATTAGGAGCTGCCATTCCATTTGGAACGATTGCTTATACATTGTTCATTTTCTTAATTCTATTAGTAATGCTACGCAAATTTGCGTGGGGTCCTTTAATGGGAATTATGAAAGAACGTGAAGAGCATGTTACTAATGAAATCGACGCTGCAGAAAGAAGTAACGCTGAAGCGAAGAAGTTAGTAGAAGAACAACGTGAAATGTTAAAACAATCGCGTGTTGAAGCACAAGAGTTAATCGAAAGAGCGAAAAAACAAGCTGTAGATCAAAAAGATGTGATTGTTGCTGCTGCGAAAGAAGAAGCAGAATCAATTAAAGCATCTGCTGTACAAGAAATTCAACGCGAAAAAGAGCAAGCAATTGCTGCTTTACAAGAACAAGTCGCTTCTTTATCTGTTCAAATTGCTTCTAAAGTAATTGAAAAAGAATTAAAAGAAGAAGATCAAGTTAAGTTAATTCGCGATTATATTAAAGAAGTAGGAGAAGCGCGATGAGCAATGGGATTGTAGCAAAACGTTATGCTGTCGCTCTTTTTAAAATTGCAAAAGAAAAACACGTATTAGAAATGTTTGAAGAAGAATTACGCCTTGTACAAAACGTTTATGTAAAGAACGGGGAACTACATAGCTTTTTAACGCAACCAAACATTTCAAAAGAGCAGAAGAAAACGTTTCTTGCAAACGTATTCGGATCTGTTTCTGAATCAATTTTAAATACGTTATATATTTTAATTGATAACAAGCGTATTGATATCTTACCTGAAATTGCAGATGAATATGTTGTTCTTGCTAATGAAGAACGTAACGTAGCGGATGCAACTGTATATTCTATTCGTCTTCTATCTGAAGAAGAGAAGCTTAACATTGCAGAAGCATTTGCAAAGAGAACGGGAAAAGATGCAATTCGCGTGAAAAATGTTGTAGATGAAGATTTACTAGGCGGAATTAAAGTACGTATTGGAAATCGCATTTATGACGGAAGTTTACAAGGAAAATTAGCACGTATTCAGCGTGAATTAATGAAGAATAGATAGGGGTGAAGCACATGAGCATCAGAGCTGAAGAAATTAGCGCACTGATAAAGCAACAAATCGAGAACTATCAGTCTGAAATCGAAGTTAGTGATGTTGGTACAGTTATCCAAGTTGGTGACGGTATTGCGCGTGCTCATGGTCTTGATAACGTTATGGCTGGTGAACTTGTAGAGTTCTCTAACGGCGTTATGGGACTAGCACAAAACTTAGAGGAAAACAACGTAGGTATTATCATTTTAGGACCTTACACAGAAATCCGTGAAGGTGACGAAGTTCGTCGTACTGGTCGCATCATGCAAGTACCAGTAGGAAAAGAACTAATTGGTCGTGTTGTAAACCCATTAGGTCAACCAGTTGATGGTTTAGGCCCAATCAATACAACAAACACTCGTCCAATCGAAAGTCCAGCACCAGGTGTAATGGATCGTAAATCTGTTCATGAGCCACTTCAAACAGGTATTAAAGCGATCGATGCTCTTGTACCAATTGGCCGTGGTCAACGTGAGTTAATCATCGGTGACCGTCAAACTGGTAAAACAGCAGTTGCACTTGATACAATCATTAACCAAAAAGATGAAGATATGATTTGTATCTATGTAGCTATCGGACAAAAAGAATCAACTGTACGTAACGTAGTAGAAACACTACGTAAGCACGGTGCATTAGAGTACACAATCGTTGTAACTGCATCTGCTTCTCAACCAGCTCCATTATTATACTTAGCTCCTTATGCTGGTGTAACAATGGGTGAAGAGTTCATGTACAATGGTAAACACGTATTAGTAGTATATGATGACTTATCAAAACAAGCAGCGGCTTACCGTGAGCTGTCATTACTATTACGTCGTCCTCCAGGTCGTGAAGCTTATCCAGGGGATGTATTCTACTTACATTCTCGCTTATTAGAGCGTGCAGCAAAATTAAGTGATGCAAGAGGCGGCGGTTCTTTAACTGCACTACCTTTCATCGAAACACAAGCAGGGGACGTATCAGCTTACATCCCAACAAACGTAATTTCTATTACGGATGGACAAATCTTCTTACAATCTGACCTATTCTTCTCTGGCGTACGTCCAGCGATCGATGCGGGTACTTCTGTATCTCGTGTTGGTGGATCTGCTCAGATTAAAGCAATGAGTAAAGTATCAGGTACACTTCGTCTTGACCTTGCATCTTACCGTGAGTTAGAAGCGTTCGCTCAGTTCGGCTCTGACCTTGATAAAGCAACTCAAGCGAAACTAAACCGTGGTGCTCGTACTGTTGAGGTATTAAAACAAGGATTACACAAACCGTTACGTGTAGAGAAACAAGTTATCATTCTTTACGCTTTAACACGTGGATTCCTAGATGATATCCCAGTAGTAGATATCACTCGTTTCGAAGAAGAATTCCATGCTTGGTTAGATTCTAATGCGACTGACTTATTAGAAGAAATCCGCACAACTAAGAAACTTGCGGATGACGACAAATTTGCAGCAGCAATTAACGGATTTAAAAAAGTATTCGTAGCTTCTGAGTAATAAAAGCGGAAGCGGCTCGTCCTGAATGTGAGGGGGAAGAAGTGAAGCCACCGAACATTCAAGCCGCTGGAGCTAGATAATAATATATATAGGCATCTCAATCTTTGAGATTGCTGACGGTTATGTAAAGGAAAAGAGTAGGTGCACCTATTCTTTTCCTTCAATCATGAGCAAGAATATCTTGCAACGTAGATTAGGAAGAGGATTCTTACTAATCGTGCCAACTTCCGGAAAAAAGGTGGTGAAAACCTGTGGCATCTTTACGCGATATAAAAGCGAAGATTACCTCGACAAAGAAAACGAGTCAAATTACGAAAGCGATGGAGATGGTATCTGCATCTAAGTTAAACCGTGCAGAACAAAATGCTAAATCTTTCGTTCCGTATATGGAAAAGATTCAAGAAGTAGTAGCGAGCATTGCGCAAGGAAGTAAAGGAATTAATCATCCGATGCTAAATGCGCGTCCTGTAAAGCGTACAGGATACATCGTTATTACATCTGATCGCGGACTAGCAGGTGGTTATAACAGTAACGTATTACGTACAGTGAGTAACGTAATTCGTGAACGTCATAATATGGATTCAAACCAATATTCAATTATTGTGCTTGGACGACTAGGACGTGATTATTTAAAACGTCGCGGCTTTAACATCATT
Source organism: Bacillus cereus group sp. BfR-BA-01355 (assembly GCF_022663675.1). Taxonomy (NCBI): domain Bacteria; kingdom Bacillati; phylum Bacillota; class Bacilli; order Caryophanales; family Bacillaceae; genus Bacillus; species Bacillus cereus group sp. BfR-BA-01355. The sequence goes on along the minus strand of NZ_JAKUFY010000039.1, from coordinate 721 downwards.
GATGAAGTAGTTGGATTATCTGACCACCCATCATTTACTGATATTAAAGATCTTGCTTCTCGAGCAATTGCGATGTTTGCAGATGGTGCTTATGATGAGCTGTATATTTACTACAACCATTACGTAAGTAAAATTTCACAAGAAGTAACGGAAAATAAAATTTTACCGCTTACTGATGTGGCGTCTGATAAACCGACGACAGCTTATGAATTCGAACCTTCTGAAGAAGAGATTTTAAAAGTACTATTGCCACAATACGCAGAAAGCCTAGTGTACGGTGCATTACTAGATGGTAAAGCAAGTGAGCACGCAGCGCGTATGACAGCAATGAAGAGTGCTACAGACAACGCAATGGAAGTTATCGATTCACTTACACTTTCATTCAACCGTGCGCGTCAGGCAGCGATTACGCAAGAAATTACGGAAATCGTTGGTGGAGCAGCAGCGTTAGAATAGTATTAAAAAGCGTAGGCGGTTCGTTCAGAATGAGAGGGAGATGGAGCTTTTGACGTAGAGGCGATTTGTGCCTCGTAGGAAAAAGCGAAGCCACCGACCCTTCTAACCGCCGGAGCTAGATTCAATAAAAAGCGGAAGCGGCTCTTTCAAAAGAGTCGCGTAAGCTAAACTAATAAAAAATTAAAAGCCAACTTCTCTTAGAAAGCTGGCTAATTAAAAGAAAGCTAGGAGGGAACCCGATGAATAAAGGGCGCGTTACGCAAAT
>NZ_JAKUFY010000038.1:0-51309 GCF_022663675.1 Bacillus cereus group sp. BfR-BA-01355 | reverse complement strand
AACAGTTGGTTCTAATACTTGGCGTACTTCTCCGTAATGAATTAAGCTTTTATTCATTAATAGTAATTTATCAAAATACGATTCTGCTTTACTTAAATCATGATGGACAACGACAATCGTTTTTCCTTCTTTACGTAGTTCCCTAAGAATTTTAATGATTGTCTCTTCACTTGTTACATCAATTCCGACAAACGGCTCATCTAAGAAGAATATTTCCGCCTTTTGCGCTAAAGCTCTCGCCAAAAAGACACGTTGTTGTTGTCCACCTGACAACTCACCGATTTGGCGATTTTTAAACTCTTCCATTCCGACTTTTTTTAAGCAATCAAACGCCCAATCCCGATGCTCTTTCTTCGGTCTTTTCATCATACCTAAAGATGGATACGTTCCAATTAGCACGACATCTAAAACTGTAATCGGAAAGTCCCAATCTATATCACTTCTTTGCGGTACATATGCAACACTCTTTCTAACGCTTCGAATATCCTCTCCAAGAATTTGGACATATCCCTTATCATTTGGGATTAAATCTAATACAGCTTTCATTAAAGTAGATTTCCCCGCTCCATTTGGACCAATAATTCCAACGAGCTTCCCTTTTTCAATATCGAAGGAGACATTTTGAACTACTTGATTCCCTTGATACGATACAAACAAATCTTTAACAATTATAGCCTCACCCATTTTTTATGCATTCCCCTTTCTTTTTTTCGTGTATATAATTATTTTGCGCAAAGGCAACTTTTAAGCAAAAAAATATAAAGCGAATGTAAACCCGCGCTTAAGTTTCCTTAAGGAAACTTTTTTATATGAGTCAAATTATATAAGCTATATGAAAATTTGTAAACTAAATTTTACTAATTTATAAATATATAATGAAAATAATTATCAATGTGGAACAAAATATATTATCTATTTTATGATTTTTTGAAAAAGATATTACTGTGAAAAAATAAGCAATATAGTATATAAATGAAAGAACCTACTCGTATGAGTTGGCTCTTTCTCTTTTACAATATTTGATACGCTCTGCAGCAAAAAATATAATTAAATTACTTCCAAACAACACCTCGCCTCTCATATTCCATTCTATATTCAACAGCAGCTGCAATTTTAGAACTTGCGAACTTTTCCGTAATCCAAAGAGCTAAATCAGTTCCTGAAGTAACTCCTCTTGCAGTAATAATATCGCCTTGATCTACAATTCGGTAATGAAGAAGTTCTGCCCCATATTTACTCATTTCACCCTGTGCCAAATGGTGCATCGTCGCCTTTTTACCATTCAATATACCTGAGGCTGCTAGTAGCATACCTCCTGTACAAACTCCCGCAACAATCGTTCCTTCATTATGCATCTCTCTAATCGTTTCTGTCAGTGTTCCAAGCTCTGCTTGCTTTCGTGCCCCATGTTCAGCTTTATGATTCCAGCCACCACCAGGTACAATTAACAAATCTGGGCGATTATCCATTCGTAAAAAATCATGTAGTGTAACCGTAACTCCAAACGAGGTAGTAACTTCTTGTTTTCGTTCACTTGATACGAGTTCAACTGTAAACGGAGCCCCTTCTTCTATTGCTCTTTTCAGTACTTCAAACGGCGCGAAAGAGACAAGTTCTCCGAAGCCATCAAACAATACAATTTGTATTTTCATTTTCGGACACCCCATATTGTTTCTTTTTTGAATCGTAAATTAGGACAATAAATGTTATCTACAAATATACGACCAGGATTCACTCTTGCAATTACAGCCTTTACCTCCAATTGCCCTTTTTCATTTACTAAACGGTTACATTTATAAAAATCATCCTTGTTTAATTCAGAAATCATATGTTATCCCCCCTGAAACTGCTCTATTCTAACTTTACCACCATGACAGAATATTCTCTATTCGTTTTAATAGTTGTTTTAAACCAAAGAAGTAGATAATAAAAAGAGCCAATCCCTATAAAATAGAAGATTGACTCTTTACTTTACTCCCCTGTTTCAGAAAATCGCTTTATACGTTCACCAATTTCATCGCGAACACGTTGAAATTCAGACCACTCTTTTCCTGCTGGATCATCAAATCCCCAGTGAACACGATTCACATGCGGCGGAGTAGATGGACAGACAGCATCTGCATGACTACAAAGCGTAACGACTAAATCAGCACTATTTAAAATGGTTGCATCAATTATATCTGATGTTTGATTTGTTATGTCGATATTTACTTCGTTCATTGCTTTAATTGCGTTCGGATTTACTCCATGTGCTTCGATTCCTGCAGAATACACATTCCACTTATCTTCTAAAAATTGTTTGCCCCACGCTTCTGCCATTTGGCTTCGGCATGAATTTCCTGTGCATAAGAAATAGATTGTCTTTTTGTTTTCCATGTTGTTTTCCACCTTTGTTTTTAAATTATACTGGTTGATCATTAAAATATTTACGCTTAAACCAAAAAGCGACGTTTACAAGTGCAATCATTACAGGTACTTCCACTAACGGCCCGATAACAGCTGCAAATGCTGCGCCCGAATGAATACCAAACACACCAACTGCTACAGCAATCGCTAACTCAAAGTTATTACTACCTGCTGTAAATGCTAACGTTGTCGTCACCGGATAGTTTGCACCAATTTTTCTTCCCATAAAGAAAGAAACAAAAAACATTACAATAAAATAGATTAATAACGGAATCGCTATTCTTACTACATCTAATGGTACGCTAACAATCATTTCCCCTTTTAAAGAGAACATAACGATGATTGTAAATAGTAATGCAAGTAATGTAAGTGGACTAATCTTCGGTATAAATACCTTTTCATACCACTGTCTACCTTTTAACTTAACGAGTACAAATCGCGTCAACATACCTGCTATAAAAGGAATTCCCAAATAGATAAACACGGATTTCGCTACTTCTACCATTGTAATATCGACAATAGCCCCTTCAATTCCTAACCATTCTGGAATGACTGTTACAAACACGTATGCATAAACGGAGAAGAATAGCATTTGGAATACTGAGTTAAAAGCCACTAAACCTGCTGCATACTCTTTATCCCCATCTGCAAGATCGTTCCAAACAATGACCATCGCAATACAACGTGCTAACCCAATCATAATGAGACCAACCATATATTCTGGCTTATCAGGAAGAAAAATAATTGCTAAAACAAACATAAGTACAGGTCCGATAATCCAGTTTTGTACTAAAGATAAAACCAATACTTTTACATCTTTAAATACTCGGCCCATTTCCTCGTAACGAACCTTTGCTAATGGTGGATACATCATGACAATTAAACCAACAGCAAGCGGGATAGACGTCGTTCCAACTTGTAATGTATTCAGTCCATCTACTACACTAGGAAACACAAACCCTAAACCAATTCCAACTGCCATAGCTAGAAAAATCCATAGTGTTAAATATCGATCTAGAAAAGATAAACGTTTCATTTTATCCCCCTTCTTCTATGAAAAACCAAAATATATTTCATAGATAATTTCTCTCTTTTATATGTAATTAATCAATTTTTTTGATTAATAGAATAAAATTTTAACAGCAGCTACCTTTGCCTGTTTTTCTAAAGATACAGCATAATTCTTCTGATAATAAATTATTTACTTCCGCATCATTTAAATCATAATAACTCCACGTACCTTTTGTTTCTTTTACAATTAAACCTGCATCTAATAAGATTTTTAAATGATAGGACAACTTGGATTGCGTCATTTCAAAAACTTCAGTTAAATCACATACACACGTCTGACCTCGCTGACAAAGCTCATACATAATTTCTAAACGTTTCTGATCCGCCAACGCTTTAAATTTTTTCTCATAGAGCTGAAAATCTTGTGCCATTTTAGTTCACTCTCCCTTCATCAATTTTTTTTGATATTTATAGTATATATGTAGTTTAGCTCTTTATGCAACTAATTAATCAATTTTTTTGATTAATATATTCTTCTCTTCTTTCTCTTAACAGAACTTTTAAGTTATTAAATTACAAAATGCCCTGCATAACAGGGCTATTTTGTAGAATTATGCATGTTTGTATTTGAAATCATACGAAATACTTTCACATAGAAAACTGCACTAACAAGGGTACAAAGCAATATAATTCCGAACACAACAATTGGAGGTAGCCATGTAGAAAATACAATCATTATTGGTGCAATAAAACGCCCAATGGTAAATTGTAAATTAGATGCTGCCATATACTGTCCTCTAGAATTTTCAGGTGCATATTTACTGACAAAACTATGTAAAACTGGCGAACGAATCAATTCCCCAATAGTTAATATTGCCATAAAGCCAAATAGTAGCCATATATTCGTTGTTAACCCTATTAGAAACATACCCATTCCAAATAATATATTAGAGACAATTAAAACGTTTCGGTCGCTCCAATTCTCAAAATATTTTGCAACAGGTAAAGAACATAAAACAAACAAAATGCCATTTAACCCCATCATCCATCCGAAAATTTCAGTATTACTCAAAGAGAATGAACCAATATTCCATGAGAAAAGAGATTGAGTTGGTACAAATTCCTTTACATATAATGCAAGATAAAGATCTAGCTGCATGAAAGCTATCATAATCAAAACTCCCGCAAATATGTAAAGAGAGAAAATTTTATCACTAAAAATTTTCATATAATTATTCCATTGTTCTTTAAAGATTTTTGATATTGGATTGTTATCTCCATCATTTTTAGAAGCTTCGGGCAGCGTTTCTCTAATTATGAAATAGATTGCTATAAAATAAATAAATGTAACAATTGTACAAGTCCATAACAATTCACTTCGATAATGAAAGAAGAAAAATGAACCTAACACTGGTCCAAATACAGCACCAATATTATTTGCTGTAACAAAAGTGGCAAAGACCACCCTTCTATCCTTTTCTGGCACTATATCAGCTATCATTGCAGAACTTGCTGGACTGTATATTGCCCCGCTAATTCCAATACCGATATAGGCTAAATAATTAATCCAATGTGAATGAGATAAAGCAAAAACTGCAAACATTGCTACTTGTATGATTGTGCCTAATAGCATGACAGGTCGACGCCCTAATCGATCAGCTAAATATCCACCTAACAAATTACCTATTATGCCTACAAGAGGTATAATTGCCATTAAAATTCCGCCAATTGCTTTACCAAAAGCATCGCTATAGTATATTGCCATAAACGGAAAATACATCCAAAACAATGTATTGAACATAGTTTCGCCAATCAATCTAGTTTTTAAATTTCTGTCCCAAGATAACCATTTCAACGTAATACATCCCCTATTTCAACTTTTCAAATATTCACTATACATTTTATAAACTGTCAGTCCAAGGGAAATATAATAACATAAAGTGAATTTATTTTACAAATTAATATAGAAATATAAATTTTAATTACAACACATTCTCTAGTTATTATCCTTTAATGCAATTCGAACTCACAGATCACCGTTACTATTAAACTAGACTAGACTAGACTAGACCAGATCCAAGATATCACTAAAGAAATTCATCCTCAAAATTAATGAAGAAACAAATGATTCATAAATAGAAAAGAACATTGATTTTTTTCAATGTTCTTTTCTATTATTTCTGCATATGAATTAGATTTATATTCGAAAAAGTGCCTTACCCCTGATTCCTCTGTGCCTCTCTAAACTCCTCCTTCACCTTCTCTAACAACCCTTCTTCCGTAATTAATCGATACGCCGTATTTGCTAATGCTTTTGCCGATGTAATTAATGCTTTATCTCCAAGTTCTGAACGTGCTGCTTCTCTAAATTCATTCGTATGTGCAATTAAGTCATCTGGTCCGATTTTAATGTACGGATGAATTGTCGGTACGACTTGACTTACGTTTCCTGCGTCGGTTGAACCGATCCCTACTCTTTCTTTACGATTTACCTCTTCACCTAATAGTTCTAATTCTTCCGCTACGATATCGTTATATGTTTTTGTTACGAGTAATTCATCGATTTCATTTTGGAATTGATGAATTTTTACTTTTGCACCTGTTGCTAACGCTGCTCCCTCAGCAATGTTTCTTACTTTTTCTGTTACTTCTGCACATCTTTTTCGCGTTGCTGCGCGGATGAAGAACCTTGCCGCGGCGTAGTCAGGAATAATGTTAGGTGCTTTTCCGCCTTCTGTAATAACGCCATGAATTTTCACGTCTGACGGAAGTTGTTGGCGAAGTGCGTTAATACTGTTATAAAGCTGAATAACCGCATCTAATGCATTAATCCCTTCTTCTGGTGAGGCTGCAGCGTGAGCTGTTTTTCCGTAAAAATGAAAATCAAGTGGATCGACTGCTAATGAAGGACTCGTTGTCGCTGTCTTTGCGCTCGGATGAATCATAAGCGCCGCATCAATGTCTTTAAATAAACCTGCCTTTACATAACTTGATTTCGCGCTACCATTTGGCCCGCCTTCTTCTGCTGGTGTACCAAACACGACAACTTCCCCGCCAATTTCTTCAAGCGTTTCTGATAATGCGATTGCTGCTGCAACGCTAATTGTGCCAATTAAATTGTGACCACACGCATGACCTAGTCCTGGTAAAGCGTCATACTCCGCTAAAAATGCAATGACTGGTCCTTGTTTTCCTGAACTTTTTCGCGCGATAAAACCTGTTTCATGTCCAGCTATATTGTGTTGCAGCTGAAATCCTGCACTACCTAGTAATAAGCTTAACGTTCTGGATGCGTAAAACTCTTGGTTTCCAATCTCCGGATTCGCATGAATATCATGACTTGTTTCTATGTACTTTTCCTTATTTCTTTCGATACTCTCTTCAATTGTTTTTCTTTGTGACGTTACTCCTGTCGCTCCCATTGTTCTTCCTCCTTTTATTTTCACGTAAAAAAGCCTCTTTCTAAAAGATAGAAAGAGGCTTCTGTATATACAATCAAAATGAGCTTCTTTCTTATCTTTCAAGTTACCTTGCTGGAATTGGCACAGTATTCATAACGAATCCGCTGCCGAGGTATCATAGGGCCAGTCCCTCCACCTCTCGTGATAAGAATTTTCATAAAATTATATTAAATTACATTCATTCTAAGTTCATTCCAAATAAAAGTCAAGGAATTCCTATCCGAATTTACCGAATATCTAAAAATCCTTTTAATACACCAATTGTTTCTGGCGCTTGCAGTCTGGCACATACGTACGGAAATTCTGTACTACCTTCAAACATCATTTGAGATGTAAGCGGTGCGCCTGCCCAGAAGATTTCATCATCAATTACGATAAACGGGAATGCTTTATTTTGTCTTTGTAACTTTACATTTTTCAGTGGAACTGGTCCATCACTATAAACTGTTATCTGTGCATTTGTACGCATTAACGCTTGCCATACTCGCTTATCCACTTGTTTTGTACTTGGAAGTGAAATAATAATTTTTCGTTTTGCGGCTAAAATATCTTTTAATAACCCTTTCGGCTCTTCAAGATTCATTTCCATAAACCAGCGTAAACGTTTCGAAATTTTCCGTTCCCACAATTGTCTTGATGTCGTGCGATCATACACATCTCCATGACGTTCTATATGAGCTGTTAATTGTGATAACGCTTGTTTTCTCGAAAGGTTTTTACGCATATAATGGCAATCTGATAATTGAATGAACTTCCCTCTCGCTCTTGTCACTGCTACATTGACGAGGCGATGGTTTTTGTGATCAAAGAATAATACGCCAGGTCGTTCTTGCGGATAACTGTCAACCGTATCAAAGATCATCATATCTCTTTCAGAACCTTGGAACTTATGAACTGTCGCCGCTAAAACTGGTATGTTTTGATATTTCGTTCTCTGCAACATTTCTCTAATACACGTTGATAAAAAGCGTGACTGCGCCCTGTAAGGTGTCACAACACCAATCGACTGAACACCGTCTAACAATCCGATTAACATCATTTGCATCGCTACTAAACCAGACATAATGTTAAAACGTGAACCAGAAGCCGCATCTTTTAACGAAAAAGCTCCCATTTGGCTCGTATCAAATAAAACACTCGCTTCATTTGCGAACGGCTGCAATTGCGCAAGTTCTTTACGCTCTGAAACAGAAGGATGATCGTATACTCTATTTTTATAAATAAACGAATTCGTAAACTTCGATATATCCGCATGCATACGTCTTTGTTCCTGCAACATAAATAGGTTCGGATGTGCTTCTGATTTATTAACAGACTCAACAATCCCAGCATGGTAAAACATATCTTCCCCAAGCCATTTGCGAACAAGTTCATGGTTCGCCATCGCAATTGGAGGTAATTGTAAAAAGTCGCCACAAACAACGATACGTTTTCCAAGTGAAGCAGCTAATGCGATTTGCGGAACGAACGCCATACTCACTTCATCTACGACAACTAAATCAAATGTACGCTCATAAATTAGCGCATCAATTGCACATTTTGATAGAGTTGCACCAATTACTTTCGCATTTTCAATATATTCTTTTTCTACTTCTTTAATTTTCGCTTTTTGCTTTCGAAGATCACTTTCAATCTCTTGTATACGCTTCTTATCAGCAGAAGTCGCTTTATATGATAAAATCTTTTCACGAAGATCTTGTCGTGTTTCTTCTAAATAGAGTCTTTCTTCTCCCCAAGATCCGTTCGTCGTTTCAACTAGCTTCGACGTAAGTAATGTTTCATGATTTCGTATATGTTCATGTTGACTATAACCGTAACGAACAATTTCGCCAGGTGTCCATTTCTTTTTCTTCTCAATTTGTTTCGTTACTTCGCTCATTAATACGTCCACTGCCGCATTACTATGAGCTAACACAAGTACCGATTTTCCTTTTTGGTAATGAGCCGAAATAATACGTGATAAATTGTACGACTTCCCTGTTCCAGGCGGTCCCCATACGTACGTTGTCGGATTGTAAAACGAACGATATGCTAGTTCATTTTTCGGATTTTTCATCTTCTCAATATGCTTCGGACTGCTCGTCCCATCAACGAGACGCTTTATACGATTACGTTTTAGCTTATCTTTACGTGCTTCTTTCAATCGCTCTTGCAGTTGCTCTAAAAGTTGCCACGGTTCACTGTATAAAACCGCTTCTCTTATTTCACCTTGTATATAATCATTTAATTTCAATTCTATTTCTAATCCATGTACAGATAATACTTCTCCTGTCGCTTCCTCACCATCGAACTCAATTCGAATTGGTGAACCTTCAGGTAAACTTACTTCCGAAATAAGCTGAAATACATACACTGTATTCTCATAATCTGTATATAAAAAACGACCGTTCATGATAGAAATTTTACTACCACCTATCGTTTTCCAATGTTTAATTTCATATGCTAATGCATAATGCCACTCTTTCATCGTTTCCGATAATGAAGGAGTTTGAGTAGGTATATTCATCGTATAATCTCCTTCCTTCTCCCCAAACATACTTTCTCACTATACCATACAACACGCTTAAATTTGTAAGGTTTTTATCTTGCTTATTTTCTTAATTTTCAATAATATATTGTATATAATTTTCAGAAAGAAGGAATCTACATGCCAGTTAGAAGAATTGAACACGTAGGACTTATGGTTGCAAACTTAGAAACATCTATTACTTTTTATGAAAAAGTAGTTGGCTTACAGCTCATTAAGCGAATGGGACACCCAAACCCAGACTTAAAACTCGCTTTTTTAGGTGTAGAAGAATCGAAGGAAACGATACTTGAATTAATTGAAGGCTACAATTCTTCTCTTCCGGCAGAAGGAAAAGTACATCACATTTGCTTTAAGGTAGATTCATTAGAAGAAGAAATCACAAGACTAAAGAAACACACAGTAACCTTTTTACTAGGAGAAGAAGTCGAAACATTACCAGATGGAACACGTTACATATTCTTCGCTGGTCCTGATGGAGAGTGGATTGAGTTTTTTGAGACGGAGAGATAAAACAAACCTTTATTTTGCGGGATAGAAAAGGAGCCGGAATTACGGTCCTTGTTTTTAACCAGTAACAATGAAACATACCTCCAACCTAAGAATTTACCAAGATTAAAAATACAATCATTTTGTTAGGAGGAGAGAATGGGAAATACAGTCTTTATTATTGTTTTTTGGATACTGATACTATTTCCAATCCTTTATGTAATCAAGATAAAGGATTGGAATATAAAAACAGCTGCCTTATTTGTTGGAAGGATTCTATTAAGTATTGTCTATTTTATAAATGGAATGGTATTAGGTCTGCAACGAAATTGGGTAGAACCTCCCTATGAAACAGAATGGGATTTCTTTGTAAAGTCTTTACTAAACGGAAAAACTGATGCACTTATACACTTGTTACTTCTAATTATTATCATTACTTTGGATCTATTCATTACATTTTATTATATCAATAAAAAGAAATAGGATATTCTCTCCTATTTCTTTTTTATGAGTAGCGCCATATCGTTATCAAACTAAGGTTTTATGTTGCCCCTAAACAATAATTTTTTACATTTTTACTCTGGAGATGTCAATTTTACTATATTTTGGGTATTTATTTTTACTAGCTTGATGGACATGGGGTTGATTTATTTTCTTAGGCTGATAGGCATGTGGTGCTATCCCATTGCTATTAAGCTAAGAATTTAATTGTAATAAGGTAATACTTAAGATACAAATAAAATATCTTTTCCATGTCGCACTGTTTTATTGAAGTCTATCCCGAGTTGTAGCTAGTTCAATGCGACTGTAAATTCGGAGTTCGGTGCGCCAGCAAATACAACCGTTCCATTCTCTGGTAGTTTCACTTTGTTATTATCACTAACGACGGTAAAATTGACGCATACTCCATTCTCATCATACACCGCGAATGAACTTCCTGATGGCAACTCCACATTCATCGTTTTCCCTGCTGCCTCTTGCGGGACCGTAAACCATTTCGCATGCCCATTTTTTTGCAATGTAACTTTTGATAATCGACCTGTATCAAGGGGTTTTACGTTAGATTCACTGACGTATAAAAAGCTGGACATCTCCATATATTCAGTACCATCCTCTGTATAGAAATGGGCTTCCTTTGTATCCCGCCCATTCATCACAGGAATTTGAATTTGATGCGTCGCCGTATTCGGACCTGTAATTTTTTTGCCGTCCCAATATCCATCCTTGATCGTAATTTGTGTGTTAAGAGGCATTAGTTGTCCTAGATAGTTCATAGAATTAAATTTTTCGTTAACGAGATAGAACTTGCCACCCTCGCGCTTCGCCCATGCAGCAGCTGTTTTCTTCGGTAACACATTGTTTTCTAATTTCTGGGCTAAATAGTGAGTCAGCACATTTTGCCCCAATCCCGGTGATAATTCATATGTGCTCTCTCTCAAATAAACTTTTCCATTCTTCTCTGTGACGAAGTTAAGCTTGGAAGTACCCTTCTCATTTATAAAGCTTCCATCCGCCGTATATACATATTTTTCTTCCGGTTTAGTTGGTAAAACCAGTTCTCCCTTCTTCGTAATTTCTATTTTGAAATGGCTATAGCTATTTCCATAAAATCCTGCTTTTTTTACCACGTCTTGAGGCACTTTAGCCTTGACGGGCTTTCCGAAGGATTTATCTGGCTTTATATCCTTAATTGTCCCTTTCTCTTTAAGCCTAGCTAGCAGTAATTTATTTGCCAACAGTTGATTTGTCATGCTGCTGCCGCCGGAGGACAATACAGCTGCTGCCATCTTCTGTTCTGGAAGCACGACCAATGTAGCATGTTGCAGTATCGTATCCCCACCCTTAGTCAACGCTTTTATCTCATATTCACTGAATGGGTATAGTTTCACACTATCCCAGCCAAGTCCATAGTTGAACACATTTCCGCTATCTCCCGGCCACATTCCTTTTTTATATTCTTCTTGTTCCATCGCCTTGACTGCTTTATTAGAGAGAATTTCTTTTCCCTGTCCCATAAATATTTGTGAGAATCGCACCACATCTTCTGCAGTAGAAGAGATTCCTCCCGTACCAATTAGATTCACCATTTCACTTGGTAGCTGTCCCTGGTATGTCGGAGAATACAGTCCAGCCCGCTTTTCGTCTTCCCATTTGTCTTGCGATGTTATCGTATGATTCAGTTTTAATGGCTCTGTAAACTTTTGATGTAGAAATTCAGTAAAACTCATACCGCTGACTCTTTCTACCAAGATCTCAGCCAGTGTAAAACCGTCATTACAGTATACTGAGAACGCACCAGGGTCTGCCTTCAAGTTTTGGTTGGACAATTGTTGCAATAATATATCATGGGCGTAAGCATCATTATCTTTAAATAAAAATGCATTATTGAACGTCGAACCTTGCAAACCCGAGGAGTGATTCAACAGCATACGCGGTGTAATACGCTTATATCGTTTATCTTTCATTTTAAAATCAGGAATATAGCGGGCAACAGGAGCATCCAAATCAACTTTTCCTTCGTCTACCAGTTTCATAACAGCCGCAGCTGTATATACTTTACTGGTTGAACCAATTCCGTATAGAGTATCTTTGGTTAGTGGCTCTTTCCCTTCTATGTCGTTCTTACCTGTCTGCCCCGACAAAATAAGTTTACCATTATCAATCAGCGCATACTGTACACTAGTCGTCTCATAGGACTTCGTGAGCAGTGCAGCGTTCTCTGCAGCAATCTTCTCCAAATCTTTGCTAGCAACTTCTTGGCTAGATACAACCGGAGTCTTACTGCTAGAAGACGCTATCGCTCCTGTTGGTAGACTCATCGTTAGAGCTAAGGTAGCGGCTAACACTCCAGATAATTTATTTTCCATAAGAAAAATTCCTCCTTAGATAAATGATCGATTTCATCTTTTATTTGTTCAATTACAAACATCACATAAACTACTATTCTGGCTTTATCCCTACTGTCTATATTCAACAAGTAAAATACTTTTAAAAAGACCAGTATTCTCGGCTCTACCCATACTGTTCAAATTGCCGTCAACATATGCCCCTCCAGCAAAAGTATCAAATCCTAGAATAACATCTGTATGTTCCCATATCGGGACACCGTTAGGAAATATAATTTCATAGATTCCTAGACCATATCCATTGATTCTTCCCTTTCCTGTAGGAACTGTAGTGAGTATTCTGTTCTTTCAGTAATTGCCACCAATAGAATGCTCTTATTACTAGTTTGTTTTTCGTATAAATGTATCCTATTTACCCTCCCTCTTTTACGCTTCTCTATATTTGTATCCTACACAATAAAAATTTCTTTTTTCTTATCCATTTCTTACAATTTCCTTACGTTCAAATCACTTCTATAATTAGATAGGTTTTATTTTAAAATCTCCAGGATAATAAGTGCATATATAATCCCACGATTTTATAGAAGATGGATTAATAACCTTTCATGCACATCTCTAATATTCCCTTAGATTCCACCCTCAACCTTTACCACAGTTCCAACTGGCATCAACACTTCTTCACATTCTTATAAGTGGAAGTCATTATTTCATATTCATCATTGTAAAAAGATAAAACGAGAACTGAAACACCCCCTAATATAATTGACGTTGTATGAGCTTTGATTGATAGCGACGGGGTACCGCCAGTATTTCGGAAAAAACCACACTAAGGGTATACAAGGTTTTATACAGTTTTTCAGTTAATCCAATAAGAGACAAGAACCCTAAAACCGCACCAGGATAGGAAAGTATAAAAAATGCATAGATCCATAGAACAAAAAAAAAGACGATTCCCTTGTAAAATTAGGGAACCGTCTTTTTCTTCGCTATCGATAACAAAAATCAAGTACGTAATATTTTATTTGTCGATATTTTTTCAATCTTCATTATCGATTTCTATTGTACCTGTTCTAGCACTAACCTTTAAAATATTTAACAAGTTATCAGGTGTCTTGATTTCTACTTCATATTCAAATTTTGATTGTGCTAAGTTATCATCTTCTAATTCGAATTCTTTTTTCACATTAATAATTTCTCCATTTGTATGAGCTAAAGAAATTTCACGAACTTGTTTCTCTGTGTAGTTTTCATTCTTTTTTGCATAATTGTAACCCATACCATAATATCCACCAACAATAGCAATACCACTTACTAAAATAGCAATTACACTTATAATTATTTTCTTTTTATGCTTTAACATTTTCATCCACTCCTTAATGATTACTCCTCTATTCCAAATCTTGCTTCAAGCGCATTTTCTGCTTGCTCTAATTGATCTTCCAGTATATCGTGTTCTTTTTCTTGCGTTTGATATTGTTCAACAGTTATCGTTCCAGCGTGATAATCTGCTTCTAGCTGATTATCAGATAGATCTATCTTGTCATCCAATTGGTCAATTTCTTTTTTTGTTGCCAAGTACATATTTAAGTTATCTTCTTTTGCTCCAACTGGTTTCGTGTTATTTGCCTTTTCTACAATAGATGTGACTTCGTTTTTGAAATCTTGTGTTTGCTTCGTATCATTCGTAGCAGGCTCTGTTTTGTTTGGTTCTTGTTGTAGTTGAGCAACTTCTTTTTGTAATTTATCATTTTCCACTTTCAGTTGTTGCACTTCTGTATTGTTAACAGCTTGAGTAGAACAAGCTGTTAACAATACACAAGATATCGCTCCAATCAGCATCCATTTTCGCATTCTGTTTTCCTCCCTTTACATGTGCACCTTATCCTTGCCTTTATATTACTGAACAAACATTAAAGGAAGATTAATGTATAAAAAAATAAAGTGAAGACTTTTACGGGTAGCCCGACTTCCCCTAACTCCCTCGCATTCGCCGAATTTTGAAGGAGGAGTCTTACTGCCCGTTAATGCTGGATAAAATGATATAATTAAATCGTTTCTAATCTTGCTTTAATGTTTTTGAATTATAGTGATACATATTAATAAGAAGAAAAGGAGAATGTTAATGCGAGTTCTTATTGTCGAAGATGAACAAGACTTACAAAATATATTGGTAAAACGATTAAATGCAGAACATTATAGTGTCGATGCATGTAGGAATGGAGAAGATGCCCTGGATTATATAAACATGGCTACCTACGATTTGATTGTGCTTGACATTATGATTCCAGGAATAGATGGTTTACAAGTATTACAAAGATTACGCGCGGACAATAATACAACTCCTGTCTTGCTTCTTACAGCTAAAGATACAATTGATGATCGTGTAACAGGACTCGACTTAGGTGCGGATGATTATTTAGTAAAGCCGTTTGCTTTTGACGAACTGTTAGCAAGAATTCGAGTGTTAATGCGAAGAAAAACAGGAAATACATCTAATGTGTTTGAAATCGCTGACCTAGTGGTAGATTGCAATATGCATAAAGTAACACGAGGAGACCAAGTTATCACTCTTTCCAGTAAGGAATTTGCTATTTTAGAATATATGATTCGTAATAAAGAAGTTGTGTTGACACGAGATAAAATTGAGCAACATGTGTGGAATTACGATTATGAAGGTGGCTCGAATATTATTGATGTTTACGTCCGCTATCTTCGTAAAAAAATTGATAGCCAGTTTGAAACGAAGTTAATTCATACAGTGCGAGGAACTGGTTACGTATTGCGAGTAGAATCATGAAAAGACTATCAATAAAAATGAGAGTAACCCTGTGGTATACGGGGCTAATTGTAATTATTATGGCACTCGTGTTAGCTTTTATTTTAACTTCTTCAGATAAAGTTTTGCTTTTTAATATGAAAGATAAATTGAAGAGCACAGTAAAAGAAAGCATGGAAGATATCGAATATAAGCATGGACAATTAAAGATGGACGATGATTTTGAAGCCTTAGAAGATGGCTTAAATATAAGTATTTATAATAAACAAGGTGAGCTGCTAGCAGGAAATAGTCCTACAAGCTTTAATAAAAATATATCGCTTAAATCTGATGAAATACAAACCATTAAAGACGGTAATAAAGAATGGATAGTATATGATTTTCTCCATAATGCAGGCGGCGATGAGCAAATCTGGGTTCGTGGAATAATGACTATGAACCAATTATCATCAACGATGAATACGCTTATCGTGGTAACAATCATCTCATTCCCATTACTTATTCTCATTGCGGCAGTCGGAGGATATTTTATTACGCAAAGAGCGTTTCGACCTGTGCAACAAATGAGTGATTCAGCTAGTAAAATTGGTGATGGTAAAGACCTTTCGAAAAGAATTAATTTACAAGGTTCACCAAAAGATGAAATGTATCATTTAGCACAAACCTTTGACAAAATGTTCGAGCGATTGGAGACATCATTTGAAAGTGAAAAACAATTTACATCTGACGCATCTCATGAATTAAGAACACCAACATCTGTTATTATTTCGCAATGCGAATACGCTTTATCACAGAGGAATAATCCGAAAGAAACGGAAGAATCGTTAGAAGTAATTTTAAGGCAATCACGTAAAATGTCCACTCTAATCTCACAACTCTTATTATTGGCAAGAGCTGACCAAGGGAAACATAATACTTTCCAATTTGAATGTATCAATATGAGTGAATTAACGGAAATCGTCGTAGAAGAGCTCTCATTAATGGTGCAAGAGGCTTCGATTGATATAACAACTAATATAGAGGAAGACCTCTTTATTAAAGCAGATCAAACATTGATGATGCGTTTATTAATGAATTTACTAACGAATGCAATTGCATATAGCAAAGCGAGTGGAACTGTGAATATGCAACTATTCCGTGATGAAACCAACATAATAGGTAAAGTCTCTGATAATGGTATAGGCATCAGCGAGCAACATATTACTAAAATATGGGACCGCTTCTATCGAGTTGACGCAGCACGAACATCTTCAAACATCGGAAACACAGGTTTAGGATTGTCTATGGTAAAATGGATTGTCGAACTACACGGAGGAGAAATTACAGTTGAAAGTGAATTAGGAGAAGGCAGTACTTTTACATTTAAACTACCAATTGAAAAACAAGCATAATTTATGCGCATCTGTCGCTTCAAAATAAAGATTGATATTTAAAGGCTCTCTACAATCCTTATGTAAAAATAACTGACGCATTTTAAACATCATCGATTTTATCATTTTGGACAACCTATTCTGTTAAATTGATATACATGCGAAAAAACTATCGAAATAAAACCCCAGAAATCCAACGGTCTCTGGGGCTCCATTATATATTTAGCTCTTTTTGCTTTTTGTTTTGTTTATGTCTATACAGCAATTTTCGACTTATTAGAGAAATCACTAATAAGGTCAGAATTAATAAGATAAGTTGCATAAATGATAAATCAAAATATTTAGCACCTGTAACGATTAAAAGTGTAGAAATCGTGCCTTTTACAACGAAAAAAATAATAACCCATAACCCGCCTTTTTTCCAGTTCATTTTATATTACCCTTTCCTACGTTTAAATTCTTAAAATATTTAATGATAGTTCGTAAATATGACAACTTAATAGAAATCTATTATATTAACAAAAAATTCATGTCTAATTAAATGCGACGATTCTATATTAAGTGAAAATGATATTCATTGTCAATTTTATTGATTATTTGAATACTTATTCTCAATCTCTTTCTACTTTGTTTCTTATAAGCAATACACTTTTATATTCAAACAAAAACACCTCCATTACATTTGCACACTTAGTATGCGAATGCAAGAGGTGTTTTTTTCATATACCATCAGGTAAGATTTCCTGCTTTGTTTATTTCTTGATACTTAGCTATTTTTTAGTACACGATAACTGGATCATAAGTGTTCAAACTATCATATACAGTTTTTGCAACATTAGGAAGAAGGTTCACACACCCACCTGATCCTCCTGTTAAATAAGCATTATTTGCCCAGTCTTTTCGCCAACCGGCATCGTGGAACCCTTGACCGCTATTTGTGAATGGGACCCAGTAATCTACTTTAACTGCATAATCAGCTTTACCTACTGCGCTGCCTCTGAGCGTGTATGGTGTTCGTTTATATAGGACGTACCAAACACCTGGTGATGTATCTTCACCCGTGCTATGTTTACCCGTTACTACATTTGTTGTAACGACTAATTTTCCATCTTTATAAATCCAAATTTGTTGCTCTGCAATTGAAACTTCCGCATACGTGTCTCCGATGCCATTATTCGCTGTTGTTTTATAACCGATACCTTCCTTCTCCCAACCATTTCCGTGAATATTAGAAGCAGAAAGCGACTTTTCGCCTTTCTCAAAGGCTTGTTGAACTTGTTTAGTTTCTTTTTCAACATCTAGTGCCCAGCCGTAGCCTTGCCCTTTTACTGATATAACTGAACCGGAATGCGTTTTAAATGAGAAATCTTTATTTAATGTTGATTTGGCATTATTAATTTCAGTAATTTTCTTCTTAATGTCACTCGCATCAATTGTAACTTTCATATCCTTTGACATAGAGGCATTTTGAATTAAATCTTTCGCTTTTAAAGGATAAACTTCATCCTGCACTTTATACTCAACAGACTGCCCAAGAAGATTCTGTAGTGCTTTCTCCTCTTTTTTGACAATCGGATCGTCTTCTTTAATAGGTTTTATGTATGCAGACTTCAGGTGAATTTCGCTTTTATATTTTTGCTTATCGTAATCTTTTAGTAGACTAGTAACGTCATACTGTTTTCCTTCAACACTTTTCGAAATAACTATTTTTCCTTGTTCTAGCTTCGCCATAGCATCTTGAGGCGCTTTTAATTTTTCATTCATAGAGATGAGCGTTTCTTCTACAAGTTTTTTCATCGTTTCACTACGATACTGATCTGCCTTCTCTGGTAGTAATGAATAATTTTCTCCCTTTGAGGAAGGGAAAAATGTCCACTGACTTTTTAATAGTTTCTTAACTTGAGGCAAATCTTTTTCCGTAAGTTCCGTTTTTGTATCTTTTTCATCTAAAATTTGTTGTTGATCAACATAGACTTTGTTTGCTAGTCCAGATGTCTTTAATTTCTGTATTGCCTGATCAGCGCTCAGACCACCAACTTTTGTGTCATTAATTGTAACATTCGAATTGAAGTGAGTTGCCTGATAATAACTCATTCCCCCAATCAGAAGTGCAATTACACCAATACCCACTGCGATAAACTTCCAATTTGTATAACGTTTTTTTGATCTTACTCGTTTTTGATCAATTTCTTCAACTGATTCATTTGTTGTATTGTTGTTCATCAATCTTTCCCCCGTATGCATTAACGTCAAACGATTTTCAACTAAAATCATAGACTAGTGTACCTTATTTTTCCTAAAATTTCATTATTTCCGACCACATTTTATCGCAATTTAATAATTAAATTTAGATTTTTTAATAGTACGATGCATTGAACAGCCCTTTACAAGTCATAAAGTGAAACTTAAATCAACCGTCACACCAAGAGATTTAGCTTAATATTCTAGGGGGA
Source organism: Bacillus cereus group sp. BfR-BA-01355 (assembly GCF_022663675.1). Lineage (NCBI taxonomy): Bacteria > Bacillati > Bacillota > Bacilli > Caryophanales > Bacillaceae > Bacillus > Bacillus cereus group sp. BfR-BA-01355. The sequence goes on along the minus strand of NZ_JAKUFY010000038.1, from coordinate 31,970 downwards.
AATTTTTCTCTTTACGTAAAATACGAATTATATTCTCCATTTTATGAACATCAACCCCTAATTTTGTCAAAAAAATAAACGATAGTCCTTCTACATCTTAGATAGAAAGAATACCGTTTTTTCAGTTAGAGTATTTGTATAATCGCTTAACTTTTTACTTCCTGAAGGTCAAACGTGATGAAGATGATGAAATTTCATCTCATAGCCTTTAAATGAAAAACATTATGTTTTTTATGACAATCAAGTTTATTTTTATAAATTAAACCCTTAGCTTGATGCCTCCCATATATCCAGCAGCCTAAGATTAAGTAAGAGTCCATTCAACTAGATTTTTTCTAATATTTTTAGGTGCATCTTATTTCGCCTCGTCATATTTCACTAATTGAATTTAAAACACATCCGTATGCTATTTAGTAAAATTTACGATTCGAGACGTAATTATTGCAGTAATCAAGATAATAATAGCGGTTATCAAGCCAGATTCTCCAATCCAAATCTCAGTTTGATACCCTGTACTTGCACGTGTGAAAGGTCCTTGAATAATGGCATTCCAAGTAGCATGGATGATAACCGAAGGCCAAATGCTACCTGTGATAAGTCGTAAATAAGCTATAATATAACCGAATGGTACAATACAAAGATAGATACCAAGTACTGAAAGAACGACAGATGGTCCTGCTACATATAGACCAGCAATAACTATTGGAACATGCCACGTTGCCCAAATCAATCCACTAATAAGGATGGGCCGTGAAAACTCTGCATCGACTAGCCTTGTGAGCATATAACCTCGCCAACCCATTTCTTCTCCCAAAGCCGGGATTAAGCCAAGCAAACTTCTGAAAATGCCGCTCAATACTACTAGATAAATGAAGTTGAATGGTGCCGTTACATACTGAAGCCCAAGCATATTGTAGATCGGTTCTAAAATAAACATACCAACTTCGGGATACTGAAACCCCGCAATTCCGCTCAACCAGGCGATAGAATAAGTAATTCCACAAATAATCATAGGGATTAGCAGAGCAAAACCAATCCCTTTCCATATCTTTAAGTTACCGAGACTAAAAGATACATCTTTAAACCCTTCTTTCAGTATTATGCGAGTCAAAATAGAAGATAATGCTGGGGTAAACATATATACCACAATAAGCGGCATACTTTTCGTAATTATTACTACTACATTTAGGATAATAGAAGTAATGATTAAGATACTCAAAAAGAGTTGAAGTCCTATTTTAGCACGTTGGATTTTATCTTTATTGTGGAACGATTTTGCGTGTAATATCATTTTAATCCGCCCTTCCCCTTTCATTCACTTGTTTATCGAATTTACTTCTTGTCATTTCCACAGACACAACTTAGAATAAAAATGTTTTTGTATACAGATTCATTCATCTTTAAAATCCCTCCCCAATTTATAGTCTAGTCTTACTTACGACTCATCAATGTAATTATTATTTATAAGTTGTCATAACCGATAGTACAAAAGTGTAATGATTAGTCTATGACCTGTGTCAATTAACCTTATGACAATATGTAACTAGAAAATATGATATGGAATAGATAACAATTGAATTAAGGCAATTGATTCGTTCAAGTACAATGAATCAATCTTGCTTTACAAATAATTCAATTGAGGTGGAAAAAATGAATAAGAAAAGCATAATTGCAATGGTTAGTACAGCTTTATTAGTCACAGGATGTGTAGAAGTAGGAAAGGCTCAAACAGTAGCAGTCGAAAATTCAGGTCAATCAATACAAAAAAATATAGTTAAATCCATACAATCACAGGCTTACCCATTAAAAACGATAGAGCCGTCAAAATCATTTGAGGATTTAAAACCACTTAAGAAAATGATTGGGAGCGCGCAATATGTGGGATTAGGAGAGAATACTCATGGAAGCTCTGAAATTTTCACTATGAAATTTCGCCTTGTGAAATATTTGGTTACTGAGATGGGTTTTACAAATTTCGCAATGGAAGAAGATTGGGGAAACGGCTTAAAGCTAAATGAATATATCCAAACAGGAAAAGGAAACCCTAGGGAGTTTTTAAACTTGTTATATCCTACTGATGAAATTATAGCCATGATTGAGTGGATGAAAGATTATAATGCCGATCCATCCAATAAAAACAAGATCCAATTTATCGGGCTCGACTTAAAGGAATTGGACCAAGGTTGCTTTAATAAAGTAATTGATTATGTAAAGCTGCATCGACCAAATTTGCTGGCAGAAGTAGAAGAAAATTATAAAGAATTGTCGGCTTTTAATGGAAGTACACAGGAATATATGGACCTTGCTCCTGAAATAAAAGAAAAGTTCAAAGCAAACGCTGAGAGAGTAGCTCGATTACTAAAAGATGAGAATAAACAAGCCAACACAGAAATAGTTTCACCCGAGTACATCTGGGCGAAAGCAACGGCAAGTGCAATAGAGAAATTTACCACAATGCTAATTCCTAACGACTATCCAAGTATGTTAAAGCTACATGAGCAATACTTGGCCGATCATGCAATGTGGGCACAAGAAACATTTGGTGGTAAAACGATGGTATGGGGACACAATATTCATATTGCTAAAGGAATTATCGATGAGAAATTATACCCTTATGTTGCGGGGCAATTTTTGAAGGAACGTTTAGACAATAATTATGTCACAATTGGTAGTACAACTACGAAGGGGAATTTCACCTTATACAGCGAATATGATCCTTCTACTGGAGGTAAGATTACAACGCGTGCGATTCCACAAAATGTAAATAGTTTTAACTATACCCTCGGAAAAGTACCATATAACATGTTTTTATTGGATAACCGTCACCTTAAAGGACAAGCAGAGAAATGGGTTAAAGCCAAAAGACCATTACTAAGTATAGGGGGACAAATATTCCCAAACGAATCGACATACTTTGATAAATCATTGCTTGAGCAATTTGATATTATTTTTCACATTCGAAAAACAAGTCCATCTCATATTAAATAAAAGTACAAAACAATCCCGTTCTTGCAAATGCAAAAACGGGATTGTTTTGTGGAGGATTAATAAAATGAAACTTTATTCAGTAGGGGTTTTGTTCATCCCAACTGATTATCAGCCCTCACCAATCGGGCTTTTACGGACAGCCCGACCCCCACCTAACTTCTTTGCTTCCACCTGAATTTTGAGGTGGGGGTCTTACTGCCCGGCAAATAGCGGGATATAAGCATCTTTTTAACCAGCAGTAGGCTGCTCTCCCCTTTTTAGCATCATTTAGAAATGTCATATGACACTTTTACACTAGTGAGAATGACAAAAAAAGCAGTATGATTCGGTTATTACATAGATAGGAGCGATGAACTTTATGAAATCAAAATTCATCCAGAATGGTTATTTTTTATTGCTAACTTTCGTTACAGGATTGTTTTATTTTTGTTTTTATCTAATAGCTCTGCTATTTAGTTTCACCCTTTCATTTACTGTTGTTGGGATTCCATTAATTATGCGCGTACTACAGACTACCACACACTTTATCCAATTCGAGCGCATACAGACGAAAATTTATACAGATATTTCAACAGACTCTTACGATAGAAATATAACAATGGATACATCGAACTGGGCTCAGGTGAAATTAGTGCTTACAGATCGTTGTACTTGGTCTGCTGTCTATTGGTTAATGCAGAAATTTGTGATTGGCATTTTCAGTCTTATTAGTGCAATCATTTTTTATGTAATGCCACTTATGTTCCTGTTGGCACCACTACTGTATCGATACATCGATATGAATATTATATTCATACAGATAGATACGTTTGCCAAGTCACTCTTTGTAATGTTTATGGGTATAGTATTTACCGCCATAAGTATTAGAATAGTAGAAGGTTTGACACAGAAAATTGGGGGCTATACACGTAGTATGATTCAGCAACTAAATCAATAGAAGTTTGCAGTCTGTGAGTAGTATCGCAGTTTTAAATTAAAAAGTATAATAAGGCATGAAGGATTAATTTATACTATAGGAAGTAAAAAGGTAGGCTATTTAGGGGGTAAATGACTTGTTAGATATGGTTAAGTATTGGTTTTGGTACGATTGGATTATGTTAGGAGTCCGTATACTTGTTAGTGTCTCTATCGCCATAACCACATTAGATTTTCAGGATAGTTTAACATTGCCACTTTGGATTGTTATTTTTTGGGAGGTTGTTGCCTTCTCGATTCCATGGGTAGCCTTACTGTTCAATTACAAATATTACTTGTTCACAGAAATACTGCTATATGGTGGACTGTGTATATATTTAACCTCTTTATTTCCGGAAGCTAACGTTACATTTCTGATATCGGCTTTTCTAATTGCTGCGAATAGTAAGCATTTGTCCTATTATTGGACAGCTCCAACAACAGTTTTTATAACAACTGGAATTCTCTATGCGGTTGCGCCAAGTAATAGCTATTGGATTTTGGTTACCTACTATGGACTTGCTTATGTAATGGGCTTCGCTTTTCATTTATTAATCGTCAATCATAAACAAAATGAATCAATTCGTAAACAAAACGCGGTACTTGAGCAATATATGTCTCAGATTGAACGCATCACACTGGCGGAAGAACGGAACAGACTGTCGAGTGAGCTTCATGATACAGTTGGTCATGCTTATACTTCTATTATTATGGGGATGGAAACGTTGCGTACCGAACTTTCTACTGAAATGGGTATACAGAGGCTAGACTCTCTGCTTGAAATGGGACGGAAAAGTATCGAGGACGTGAGAGGTTACCTACATCAAATGGATTCTTCATGTCAATCGCCTTCCTTAATTCAATCTCTACAAAATCTTGGAGCCGAATTTCAGGAGCACGCTCAGGTAAATGTAAGTTTTAGGACATTCGGAGAGGAATATCAGCTGTCTCGGCAAGCGAAGATCGCATTCATTCGTTGCTTACAAGAGTCCCTTACGAATGCAGTACGTCATGGTCAGGGGACTGAAATTATAGTTTCATTGCAGTTTGACGAACAATATACGAGGTTAGAAGTTCAAGATAATGGAAAAGGAAATGTAGAATGGCAGGAAGGCTTTGGTATGAATGCGATGAAAGAACGGGCAATGAACTTGCAAGGTCAATTGTCTGTATATACAAAGCCAGAGGAAGGAATGCTTGTTACATGTACCATACCGCGACAAACTGAAATAAAAGATGGACTTATTCGTTTGTTAATTGTAGACGATCAACCATTTGTTCGGGAAAGTTTGAGGACACTACTCGATAGATATGAAGATTTAAATGTAGTCGGTTTAGCTGAGGATGGCAATGAAGCCATCGATTTGTGTGGGCGCCTTCAACCCCATGTTATACTTATGGATTTAGATATGCAGCACATGGATGGAGTCGAAGCAACCAAAAAAATCAAGCAACAATGGCCACATATCCGCGTATTGATTTTCACAACTTTTCAGGATACCGAACAGGCGTTGGAATCCCTTCGCAACGGTGCGGATGGTTTTTTACTCAAATCTATTGAAACATTGGAGCTAGCTAATACGATCCGACTTATTCACAAAGGTGGGACACTGATTGATCAGGGAATGTCTCACAAAATATTTGAGAAGTTTGATGAGCAAAAAGAGACACCACAATCAAAAGCAACCGCTTATGAGCTAACAGCTAGGGAGATAGAAATATTGCAGCTAGTGGCAAAGGGACTTCGATACACTACCATAGCATCAAGGTTATATTTATCGAATGGTACGGTCAGAAATTATGCTTCCACAGCTTATACAAAGCTAGGAGTCCGCAACAAAGAAGAAGCTGTTCAAAAGGCTCTAGAAATTGGAATTATTGAATAAGAAAAATGTTTTTTGTTTCTCTACAGCAAGGTAAAATGTAGTTACAAGATACAGTAAAGGATAAAGTGAAACTTTAATCAGTGGGAGTTTTGTTCATCCCCCACTGATTATCAGCCCTCACCAATCGGGCTTTTACGGGCAGCCCGCCCCACCTCACTTCTTTGCTCTCGCTGAATTTTGAGGTGGGGGTCTCACTGTCCGTTAATGCGGGATAAACTTATGAATTTAGTTGAATATTATTTTTGATAGGTAATTTTTTTGAAAAATTTAACCCTGTTTTAAAAAATTTAAATAGCGTTACTACATATTGAATGTAGCAACGCTATTGTTTTCTATATTAGAAATTAAACATCTTTATTATCGCTATACGGAAGACAGTTTCAGGTCTTTTCATGTGGGGATTCCTCTAAACCAGTCCCCCCTAATTCACTTGTTGTCTCTGAAAATAGTCATTTAAAAATATAGTTGCTAATTTCATTTCACTCTTCCTTGCACCCAAGTGGCAATATCATTTATAACATACTCTGGGATATTAGCAGGACTATACTATTCATCCGATTGACTTAATTCTCCTTCTCCTTCTGTAAAGAAGTGATTTAACTTTTGATACAGTCAATAATCAATGTTATCTCTCTCTTTTAATTGTTATTTCCAAAAAGGATTATCTATCATTCTTTATAAATTGCAAAATTTAAGGTCGGCAAAGGATTTCTATTTTTTATAAACAGGTGGAATGCTTTGTGGAAAATTGAAAATATCTTCTGGATCGTATTTAGCTTTCACTTGAGTCAATCGTTTAAAGTTTTCACCATAATATAAATCCGACCAATCTTTCATTGAGAGGTCAGGTGTGTTAACATAGACACCTTTCGTAAAAGGAATTAACGCGTGACGAAAAGCTTCTACCCAACGAATCCCTTGTGCAGCTCCCTCAGGTTTGTCCCAAGTGGAAAATAACACCATATTCATTAGAGCTTTTCGATAAAAATAAGCAGTTGCTTCCTCGGGTACTGCAGAAACAGTCCCCCCTAAGCCCTGAAAAAATATAGAAACAGTAGAATTAGGTGGAGATTGACTCATAAAATGTTGAATCGTAGCAATACCTTCTTCAGGTAATAAAGAATCCATAAAAGGTGCTACGCTTTTAAATGGAAAAGGAGTTGTAGGCTGATGATTGGATATTAACGTTATAGCTTCTAAATAAGAGAGTTCTTTTATGTCTACCTTTATAGGTGATCCAATTTTGAGAAGTGGTTGTATCAATTTCTGTAAGTCTGTAACTGATCCATGAAAAATCCCATGCATCAACACAGGAGCTGTCTTTTCTGAAGACAATAATAATGTAGGAGTAAAGCGTTTATCAGAAGTAGGTAGAGTATACTTTTGCCATTCCTGTATAACGGCTTTTAAATCTTGATGCCTCCAACTAACTTCAACAAAACCAACAGTCTTAATTTCCTGAGTACGAAAGCGAAAAGATGTACAAATACCGAAACTTCCGCCTCCACCACGTAAAGCCCAAAATAGATCAGGATGCTCCTGATCATTAACCTGCAATACACAGCCGTTAGCATCAACCATTTCTATTTCTACGACATGATCAAGTAGTAGTCCTAATGGTCGAGAAAGAATACCTTGCCCACCACCTAGCGCTATTCCTGCGATAGCTGGTTTAGGACAGACCCCATTAGGAATAGCTAATCCCTCTTTCCCAAGAAGCTCAGCTAGATGGAGATTTTTACAACCAGCTCCTACTGTAACAGTTTTTGATGTTGGATCTATTTTTATTTGATTTATCTCACTGACATCAATTACAATACCACCATCTAAAACTGACAAGCCTTCATAATTGTGCCCTCCTGAACGTACTCGGATAGGTACGTTATTATGTAACGACCATCGTACTGCATTCACAACGTCTTGAGTATTTTGTGCAAAGACAATAACAAAAGGGAATCTATTAAAAAATGTGTTGAACGCTTGACGTGCTGAATCATATTGCGCTTCACCAGGCGATACAATACGTCCTGTTAAACTTATATTTTCATCATAGAGCATATAGAAACCTCTCTCTCCGTACAAAAATTTTTAATGCTATCATGCTAATAATATGTATGTAAAAAAAAGTAAGAACCGCCAATTATATTGGTGATTCTTACTTTTTTTCATAAAATTAAACAAATCCGTGCAGCTTTTAAATCGACAAAAGCCGTTTTTGAGCCTTTATTTTTACTATATGGCGTAGTGACGCATACCTATCAACCTTGCTTGATGGTGATAGGACACGGCAACAATCCTTTCTCTTTCGGGCTACTCATTATAAATAATAGATTTTCAGGGTGAAACTTTAACTTATGAGATTATAGCATTACAAGCTTTAAAGAAAACTCATACAAATTAATCCTATTAAATAAAACTTGCCAATGGCCCCTAAAAGTAGTAATCGTTGCCGCGCCCCTTCTTAGATAAAAGATAAATTTTTAATTTAAAATCTAAAATAAATAGTTTATGGACTGTAGTGCTAGTCCACCTATTATTTCTAAATTTCTTGTACCCATTCAAAATAATCAATAAAACGAGGTCCGATTATGTCTATACTTCGTATAAATAACATCATTACATTAATCTTTTTTCGGGAGTACAATCCCTTTATATAATTGAACTGTAATCAAGTAATAAATCGAGTAAATTACTACAAAAATAACAAGTGGTAACCAAATACGAAAGTACGGATCGATTAAAAGCGATCCAAACATGTTCATACCAACTAATATGTGAGTAATCCCCACAATTGCTGGGAATAAGAATATGAAGAATAACTCTTTATAGATTGATTTTGTTAATAATTCTCGGCGAACACCAATTTTACGAAGCATTTGATAACGTGCTACATCTTTTGATGCTCCCGACAGAACTTTAAACATTAAGCAACTTGCCATCATTGCTAAAAATGCAACTCCAACGAAAAAGCCCATAAACATTAGTCCGCTGGAAAAATCATGACTCGTAATATATTTTTGATACTTACTATCCAATTCTTCCGCTTTCACATTTTTATATTTTGCTATCTGTAATTCATCAAGTTTTTTCCATTCTTTTATGTATGATCCAAAATCATCTGTTTTCCCTATAAATACAGTACTTTCTTTACCCTTCAACCCATCGTATATGTTTTGTTCTACAATTTTGATTTCATAATCAGGATACATATAATTTGGCTGGATCGTTCTGAAAGCCTGAATCCATTGTTTTGTGTCGATCTCTCCTTTAACCCATTTTATTGAAAATGCACCAATTGGTATTTCCTCTGAAACTTTCTCTATTTTCATACCTTGCAAGAAAGGACGATTTTTTTCTACATCTTCTTTAAGATAATAAACATACCTATCATCAACTTTGTAATGGTATTCAAATTTTTCTTGAAATAAGATACCACCCAAAATTGTCTTTTCTTCCGCAGTTGGATTATGAATGACTGAATCGTAAATTCGCATTTGATCTGTCATGTTTATAATGTTGTTTTTAAATGCCATACCACAAGCAATTCCACCAGCACCAAGAGCCACTAAAATTGCTACTGTTGCAAGCACATTTGTTAGACTATTAATGCGGAAATTTAATTGTGCAAAAGTAAAAGCATTGAGGCCTTTTTCACTACGTTTTTTATTACTCTTTAGCTTGTTAATCATAACTGGAAGAAGGGATCCAAATATAAGGTAAGTACCAACGGTTGCTGAGATTAATCCGACGGCCATTAATCCCAAAGCAATTAGCGGATTTGCATATGACATATAGATCAGTGATGCATAACCAATACCTAATAAAAGAATACCAAGGAATGCAATTACAACTGTCATTTTTCCTTTTATGGCAACACGTTCTGTTTGTGCATCTGCATGTACAAGTTGCAGTACAGAAATACGCGATAATTTAATACTATTCATAATTGCAGATAATACAAATAGTGCAAAGAAGAAGACGCAAGTAATAGCTATTGATGGCAGATAAAATGCTTTATAACCTTCACCAGCAAACTCGAGTTGTTTCATTAATAACTGACCGATTCCTTCTGCAAGTCCTACACCAACTGTAATACCAATCGCAAGAGACGCAGCGCCTAATACGATTGTTTCGATAAACATAAGTAATGTAACTTTATGCTTTTTTGCTCCTAACATCATATACATACCAAATTCTTTTTGACGAAGAGCTGATAAGAAAGAGTTTGCATATAAAATATAAAAAAATGTGATAACCGCTAACAAAAAGGAACCAATTTTAAAGACAGCCACAATATCCCTAATAGAAGAGTTAGATTCAAGGAACGTTTTATTGGATGCTAGCGTTTGAAACATATAAAAAGTTGAAATAGAGACAATAAGACCAACAAGTAAAACAATGTAATCTTGCAACTTACTTTTTAGGCCTGACATAGAAAGCTTAAATAACATGATTGAACTTCCTTCCTTACGCTTTTTGTGTGCCTAAGTTTGCAAGCACGTCTAAAATTTCTTTATAGAATTCTTCACGGGTACCACCGCGATGAATTTCTTTATATAACTCACCATCTTGAATGAATAAAATACGCTGACAGTAACTCGCGCTATAAGGATCATGCGTAACCATCATAATGGATACACCTTGCTCTTTATTTAAGCTTGTCATGGCATTAAGTAAACTCGTTGCATTTTTAGAATCTAGAGCTCCAGTCGGTTCGTCTCCCAAAATAATTGCTGGTTCATGAACTAACGCACGTGCTGCTGCAGAACGTTGCTTTTGTCCACCAGATACTTCAGAAGGATATTTTTGAAGTATAGCTGTAATACCTAACATATCAGCTACTTTTTCTACTTTCTTTCCAATATTACGAGATGAAACACCTTGAAGTGAAAGTGGGAGTGCGATATTTTCATAGATAGATAAATTTTCTAATAAGTTAAAGTCTTGGAAAATGAACCCTAACTTTTGTGAACGAAAATCAGAAAGTTCACCTTGCTTCATTCTCGTAATATCCGTTCCTGCAATTTCAACAATGCCGCCTGTCGCTTTATCTAACGTTGAAATTACATTTAATAATGTTGTTTTACCAGAACCAGAAGGCCCCATAATACCGACAAACTCCCCCTCTTGAATTGAGAATGATACACCTTTTAATGCATGTGATTGATTCTCACCTTTTTTACCGTACAATTTTTGAATGTTTTTTACATCTACAACTGGCTTTATCATTTATATCCTCCTACATTTTTTATTTCATTACAATAAGCTACTACGTTTGTTTACTACTAATAAAATAGTCATATTGCATTCACCCTAAAGCTACAATGAAGTCTTTCCTTTTTTCTTCTTTGCTCACCTCATCACTTTGAATACACCCATGATAAACTATGAAAATTAGGAAACACCCTGTAAAATCCTTAAGAATTCTTAAGTTTTATAAAAAAAGCTTATGGAACCTGTAATTCCATAAGCCGGTCTATTTGATTGGATGTTCAACAATAAAGGACATCCAGCCATCTTCATATTCTGCATGTATATTACCATCATGAAGTTCAACAATTCTTTTTGAGATAGCAAGTCCCAGTCCATTTCCTTGATCATTTTTTCTTGCCTTATCACCCCTGAAAAACCTTTCAAACAATTTATTTGGATCGCTAACAGGCGGTCTCTCGACTTTATTTGATACTTTTAAAATTGCTTTGTTATCCATTAATTCAAGACATATGAATAATTGGGATGGTTTCATGCTGTACTTTATCGCATTCATAAACAGATTTTCATATACACGTACCATTTTTTCTGCATCTATGAAGATAGGTATTATTTCTTGTGTAATTGATTTTTGAACGATTAAACTTTCCTTTTCAAATATAGGAATGTATTCTCCAACTATTTGCTCCAACAGACCTGATAAATCAACTTCATTAAGATTTAACTTAGCATCTATGCCTGATAAACGAGTATATTCAAACAGCTCATCAATTAAATATTTCAGTCTCTGTGACTTTGAATAAGTGGTTTCAAGGTATTCCTGTAATTGTGTGTTATTGTTGTATTGCCCTCTTTTTAATAAATCTAAATAACCAATAATAGATGTCAACGGTGTGCGTAAGTCATGAGATACGTTAGTTATGAGTTCATTTTTTGTACGTTCTAATCGTCTTTCTTGTTCAAATGTATTTTCCAATTCCTTAGACATATAGTTGATATTTTTAGCAAGTTGGGTCAATTCGTCCTTCCCCTTAATCCCAATTGTTAGACCTAGTTTTCCATTGGCAATATCATTCACGTTATCAGAAATAAGCTTCAAATATACTATTTTCTTTCGAACCAATATCAAAAAAAGTATAATAAAGGTAAAGATTGCGAACGCGAATAAGAACAACATTGCGACATTGAATTCAAACATACCAAATTCTTCGTGTTTTATAAATAATGGATCTATGACGTATGCCAAAATGAGGATTGTTAAACCAAATGAAATAAAAAAACTAATTGCAACAGCACCAAGAAGTTTTATAATGATCTTATTTCTGAAACTAACATTCTTCATATTTTATACCCAATTCCCCAAACAGTTTTAATGTAAATGGGATGTTTAGAATCCTCTTCAATTTTGTCTCTTATTTTTGTAATATGCACCATGACGGTATTGTCTGATTTATAAAAAACCTCTTTCCAAACTGCTTCATATATTTTTGCTACACTCAGGACAATCCCTTTGTTGCGGGCAAGTAGTTCGAGAATAGCAAACTCTTTTGGAGTTAACCTTGTTTCTTTTCCTCTTACCCATACTTGACGTGTATCTGTATTTACGGTTAAGTCACCAATTTCTAGAATGCTTTTATTATGTTCTACGGACGTATTGTATTTTTTAAATCTTCTTAATTGGGATTTCACTCTAGCGATTAATTCTAATGGGTTAAACGGTTTTGATAAATAATCGTCTGCACCAGAGGCTAGGCCCTGAATTTTGTCTATATCCTCAGATTTTGCAGATAGCATAATGATAGGCATATTGCGATCTTCCCTAATTTTCATACATGCTTCAATGCCATCCATATTCGGCATCATAATATCTAAAATAACCAAATCAAATTCCTTTTCTTCTAACAGTTGTAAAGCTTGTATAGCATCTTCTGCCTTTTGAGTTTTTAGGCCTTCATTTTCTAGATATACAGAGATAAGATTTCTAATCTCTTTATCATCATCAACAATAAGAATTTTTGACTCCATATTATTCCTCCACATTAAATGCAATAAGTATACAATAAAGCATATATTTGTTGTTACTTAATTAATAAACTTACTAGAGATAGTTTCTATCTTTTTTTCTTTAATTAAGACGATTCTTTGTAAAATACACAAAAAGACCGTCACAGTATTGTGACGGAAAAACAGGAAAATTTCAATAACTAATACTATTATTATTTATTTTTAGCTTTTAAGACACCCAGCGCTATTTTGGTTGCTTCTGCAATAAGCTTATCATCGTATTTAGCATCCTCTTTATCATGATTAGAAAGTATCGCAAGAACAATTGGCTTTTTATTTGGTGGCCAAATAATTGCGATATCATTTCTGGTTCCATAAGATCCCGAGCCCGTCTTATCAGCTACTTCCCATCCTCCTGGAACTCCAGCACGAATTAAGTTGTCTCCGGTAGTATTCCTTTTCATCCAATCTATTAATAAATCCCGTTTCTCAGTTGAAAGTACATCTCCTAACGCAAAAGCCTGAAGACTAGTAGCTAATGCCTTTGGGGTACTAGTATCATGTACGTCTCCTGGATGCACTTCGTTTAACTCTGGTTCAAAACGTTCAGGATTTGTAACGGTATCTCCTATTTCTCTCAGTGATTTTTTGAATTCGCTAGGTCCACCTAATTGTTTAAGAATAAGATTTTGTGCAGTATTATCACTATATCGAAGGGAAGCATCTGCAAGCTCTTTCAGAGTCATCCCCCTATCAACATACTTTTCTGTAATTGGATTGTAATTAACAAGATCTTCACGAGTATACAAAACTCTTTGATTTAGATCTTCTATTGATTTCTTTTGTAAAAGTACTCCCACAGCTAAAGCTTTGTGGGTAGATGCGTATGCAAACCGTTTATCTGATTGATACGTAACGGTTTGATTCGTATCAGTGTCCAATGCATAAATACCAAGTTTAGCATCAAATTCTTTTTCAAGTTTAGCAAAAGAATCATTACCAGTAGTTTCTTGTTTGATTTGATTTGTTTGTTTCGTTTGTTTAAGTGATTCAGATTGAGTATTACCATCGGAACAGCCTATAAGCGTTGCACATGAAAGAAATACTACAGGTACCATCTTTTTGTAATGTAAAATGTTAAAAAACTTGTTTAAGACTATCATACATTTTCAACCTCTTTCAAGAATATATAGTTTTTCTAGGTGTTATACATACCGACACAATGAAAAAGTCTATCGGATATCACTCTTCTTGCATCTCACTTTTCATAAAGTGAAATGCAAGAAGCCCTCACCAATCGGGCTTTTACGGGTAAATAGCGGGATAAAATGAGCGAATTATCATGAACACCTGTTTTATACGTATACTTAATAGACAACTTAAGTAACAAGTTTGTTCCATTTTTATCAGTAGTCGTATCTAGAAACCTAAAAAAGTCCATTTAGAAGATCTAAATGGACTTTTTCACTCATATAATCCTATCTATAGTTAAACGAATAAGATTAAATAAATTTAAATTTTCTTGCTTTATCTACTAAACTGTTTAGGCATTTCTTTAACGTGCTTATCATCATCACGCCAATCATAGGTTTCTTTCTGTGAAATATCTAAAGTTTGATCTCCAATTCTAACAATATTCTTATTTACCCATTCAATATATGGATCGGTATCTGGATAATTCCAATATATATTTTTCTCTGAATCTGTATCAAGGTTAACTAATTCACCCCTAACAGCATCCGCACTTAATGATCCTGCATTATGAAAATAAGTCTTGATGAGATATTTTCCATCTGGAGATTTCACTGTTCGAATTAATTCCCCTTTTGGAACACCTTGCAAACTAAAAAATTTCCAATATCCAAACCCAATTATAATTACTAACATAGTAATTATAGTTAGTAATACTTTTCTTTTTGTTTTTTTAATTTCACCTTTTGTATTTATAATACTCATTCAACTCCATTCCATAGAACTAATACCATATTATACCATTAAATAAATGGTATAATATATCAAAAATAAAAATCCTCCCGTAATAGTATTATAAAAAGGGCATGTGATGGTCTCCCTATTTATAAAGTGAAACTTTAATCCCACTCACCAATCGGGCTACCCGTTAATGCGGGATAAACATGAAAATTCCCCTTTAAGAAAAATATAAAAAATCAGACAGTATACTTGAATTGCTCTTCGCAAGAGAATATACTAATAAAGCAGGCTATGACGTTCCTTCCTTCTAACTTCTTTGGCGAAATAGGGATGTTACTTTCCTGCTAAACACATAGGCTATGACAATTCTTCCTTCTTTTCCAGAAATTTCAAATTGTTTTAGAGTTGTCAATTTCCTATGAAAACAATTAGACTATAAAACCTCTTTCTTCTTTGGGATTGAATAAACTTTAGTTTATCAACCATTGATGTAGAGGTTTTCTTTTCTTAATTAACAAATTACCACTTAACAACTAAATGTTATACCCCTAATTTTCCACTAAAAAATAGCTATGTACCCTCAGTGCATTTCTCTATAATTAGTGTGTTTATGCATGTAAAAATAAAAATCTACCACTGAAAGGAGGACAGTCAGACTATTCCCCTCTTTTATAAGGAGTGAATAGCTGGCGTTCTCATGAAAAATTCTATTTACATAAGAAGAAGTTTGAAAGTAATTATAAAAAGAGAAGAAAATAAACTACCGAACATTTATTTAGCCACTGTTTTAAAAAACTTGGAAAGTTTAGGATTTACTTTTTCCGAGCCTTTAATAGAAGAGTTGCAAACACTTTCGGTTGATACATTCACATCGTTTTACAAAGAGTTGGTAAAACATTTAAAAGAAATGGTTGGTGCACATATTCAGTTTACTCCTATGTATCCAAACTTTCCGCAACAAATGATGGATTTAAGTGACGCTGATTTATACATTAATGCTATTATTCATTATGTGACGTTGCGCCTACCTGTATCAAAAGTAGAAGAACGACTTCCTCTTTTAGATAGCGTTGATTTGAAAGTTATTAACTTAGGAAGTGAAGAAGATTTCAATCAAATGATTTCTCAATTGATTAGTGCAAACAGCTCTATTTCCTCAACTGATAAGACAGATGTAGAATGGGCTATTACACACACTGAAGATGTTTCCTGTTTTCTACCTAATGTAATTCCTCATAAGGAAAATATGTCTTTTATAATTGGAGTTTTATTAATAAACAGAAAAATATCAGCCGATGCTGCTGCAAAGTATTTTAAAACAGCAACTGATGTTCTTCGCCTTGCAGTTGCTTTATCTGAAGGCGATGTGAGTTTAGCATCTTCCGTTCGATTCAAGAAGTTTAACCGAGCAGAAAGACGCTTCCTTTTAGGATTGTTAGAGCAATGCGGAAACATTACTGAAGATATGCTTCGATACAAAAAACGTTGGATTCGTCTAGGTGAAATTCTTCATCCAGCAGAATATCATACTCGTTTCCCAAAAACCCACCGAGCATTTGAGATTCTTCGCAACAACATTAAAGTTGAAACATTTAATGGAAAAATAGAAGCAGCTTTGTTGAATCGTGATATCATGACAGCGAAAAATCTTTTAAAAACTCGCCCTGGGGAATTTGCCAGACGCTTGGATCATTTAATCCGTTTATGTAGTGATAAGTCAACAGATGTTTTCCATATTCTCGAAGAGTTTCTAAGTATAATAGGAGACGTTTCTACTCCTGTATTACTTCAACTCACAGCTCATTTTAAGCATCGAAATGATAAAAATGAATTTCGTACCTTTTTTCCAAAGGGAAATGTAGCAAAAGCTATAGGTATTGAAAATACACTTCCATTTATCTCAGAGGATATTTGTTTAATGATTGTAAAAATGTGTGAAGATACTTTAAAAAATCGCTTCGCAAAACTTCCAAGTCTCGGAAAAGTATTTTTGGATGAACAGTTAAAAAATCACTTAGTTCCCTTCTCTCAACGTTCAGCCAGCAAAGCGCTTCGCACATTATCTCGAGGAAGTAAAGTAGATTTGCCAGAAGGAGATACGATTCGTTTTTTCCTATGGTGGAAAGAAGGCTATGTGAATGGACAACATACAGGACGCGTTGACATTGATTTGTCTGCTGCAATATACGACGAAGATTGGCAATACAAAGAACATGTATCCTTCACGAACTTACGTTCAAAAAATTTCAAAGCCTACCATAGCGGAGACATTACTTCTGCACCAAAGGGGGCATCTGAATTCATTGATTTCGATATTCCGTCTGTGCTGAAATATGGTGGACGCTATGTAGTCATGACTTCGCTTTCTTACACAGACCAACCATATAAAGATTTACCAGAATGCTTTACTGGTTGGATGGTTCGTCAATATCCTGGTTCAGGTGAAATATTTGAACCTTCTACTGTTCAAGATAAAGTGGATATTACTGCCGACACCCAAATCTCTATTCCAGTTATCTTAGACTTAAAGGAACGAAAATTGATTTGGACAGATTTATCTCTTACAAGAGATCTAACTTATGATAATACCATCGAGGCTAATCAAAAAGGTATGATACTAGTTGGAAAGGCTTTAACTAATTTAGTTAAACCGAATTTATATGACTTGTTCCGATTACATATTGAAGCTAGAGGTGAACTCGTTCAAGACATCGAAGAAGCAGAAACTATTTTCTCTTTGGATAAAGGGATTACTCCTTTCGATATTGAAAAAATAATATCTGATTTTATAGCTGACCCACAAGGCTAACTACATTACAAACATTGATAATGTGTGGAAAATATCCATGTATAATGTCTATGTGAAACAGGACCTGATAGATGCATATCAGGTCCTGTTTTTTATTTAGTAGATACTAAATAGTCCGGTTAATCATTATTCAGCTAAATACACGATACTAATAAAGTGAAATTTATTCGAAAGAAGTTCATTAGTTAATACGTATCTAATTAAGAAACATTCATATACCAGCCCAAACATCTTTTCCATATCGCCCTTCATCTTGCACACGATCCAACCAATTCCTTGCTTCTTGTTCACTGACTTCATGAATTTCTTGATATGCTTGACAAAGGGTATCTTCTACATCCGGAGCCATTTTACTGCCATCACCACATATATAAAGATGAGCTCCATTATCTAATAACGAAATTAAATTGATACTATCTTGTTTTATTAAATGCTGTACATATGTTTTGGGATGTCCCTCTAGACGAGAAAAAGCTGTGTGTAAAGAGATTAATCCATCTCTTTCATCATTTTCTAGCTCTGTACGATAGAGATAATCTTTTTCAGGATGACGACAACCAAAATATAGATGCGCTTGTCCTAAATTAATACCTTTTTGCTTTTGAACACGACGCGCTTGCAAGAATCCACGGAATGGTGCAACTCCAGTACCTGGCCCAACCATAATAATTGGTGTTTCTGGATCTTTAGGTAATTCAAAGTTTGATTGTGGCGTTCGAATGAAACAAATAATCTCATCTTTATTATGACGCTGAGCTAAATAATTAGAAGCGACTCCTTCATATGTCCCTTCTCCACTCCATGCAGGCGCATTAACAACACCGACCGTAATGCTCAGACGATTCTGTGCAACAAGTGGAGAGCTTGAAATAGAATAGTAACGCGGTTTGAGCGCAGGAAGCAGTTCTAAAAAGCGTTCAAATCGGATTTCACAAGCCTCATACTTTTCAAGAAGATCCAACATTGAAATACGTTTCTTTAGTATTTGTTCATGATAGACCCCTTCTTCTAATAATGCTTCCAATTCTTTTTTATGAGGAGGGCATGCTGTGAATGTTACCATTTCTCGTATTTGTGCACGAGTGGCTGCTTCTTGAACTTCGACACTATAACTAAGAAGGTCCAATAAACTAACAGGACTGTCTAAAGGTATGTGATTTATACTTCGTCCACTTGCACTCAGTATGACTTGATCCTTTCCGTTTAATCCAAAGCGTTTTAAAATTCGATTAACATTCTTCTCGCTATTAATTGGCAGCACTCCAAGGTGGTCTCCTTCTTGATATGTAGCGCCTTCTGGCAAGGATACCTCGATATGTCGTGTACTTCTATCGCTGCTGGATGATTGGAGTTCACGATTTTCTAGTATAGTTGCATAAACTGCTTCATATGTTCGTGCAAGAGGAGATCCTCCAAGACGACTGACAAATTGCAGACTCAAAGTACTACGCTCTTTCTCCATATTTTTGTTAAATTCCAATCCAAATGCCTTCATCGCATCAGACCACATGCCTTGTTTCCATTGCTCGAGCTGTTCCTCAAAATCACCACTTGCATCTGCTTCTCCGCGTTTAGAAAACCTTGTTGCTCCTTTTTGAGCCATCTGCTCATCAATGTATCTTGGAATCCGTTGATAGGTACTAGCCCAATTATGATCTCCACAACCAAAAACTGCGTATTGAACACCTTTTAGCTCATCTGGTTTTAGTTCCTCCAACCATTGCACAAACTGTCCTGCATTACTTGGCGGTTTTCCATTATAAGAAGAAGTTACAATAAGAACCGCTCCTTCTTTCGGTAGACTTCCAATTCGATCGTTAAGAGCTACCACTTCCGTTTGAACCCCTTCTAAACTAGCTGTATCTGCTAATTCTCTTGCAATACCTTCTGCTACACCTGTATCCGAGCCGTACAGAACAAGAAGTGAAAGATTATCAGCCCCAATAATAGAAGGTGTCTTCTGAACGTGCTGCTTAATTTCATGGTTTTTCAGCTTGTCCTCTGTAGGTGCAAGAACAGTAGGATGACTAATAGTTTGTTTTCGGGGTAGAATCCTAATCTTAAAATCACCGGGCTTTAGCGTTAATGTTTGTTTTACGTCCAGCTGATAGTTTTGATAATCGATTAATTCAAAATGTTGAAGAAGCATTCCCATTACAAGAGTGGCTTCATGAAGTGCAAATTGCATACCGATACATGCTCTCTGGCCATTTCCAAATGGCTTATAAGCATGATGAGGAACCTTATCCAGCTCTTCAAATCGTTCAGGTTGGAATTCTTCCACATTGTCTCCCCATGCATCTTTATCCCTATGCAGCTGTGGAATAAGAACAGAAATACGATCTTCTCCTTTCTTAATTGGGTATTTCCCGCCAATCACTGTATCTTCTTTTGCATAGAGACTGAATGCTGGAGCGGTAGGCCATAGACGTAGCGATTCATTTAAAATCATCCGTATATACTTCAGTTTCATAACTTGTTGGTATGTTGGAGTAGGATCTGTCAAAATACGGTCTACTTCTTCATAGGCTTTTTTTAACTTATCCGGATTCTTTAATAAAAAGTAAATTGCAAAAGATAACAATCCACTTGTTGTCTCATGCCCAGCTATTAAAAAAGTGATAATTTGGAAACGAATGTTTTCATCATCTAATTTTTCACCAGTTTCCGGATCCTGTACATTTAACATACGGGAAAGTAAATCATTTTCTTCCTGATCTCCACTACTTTTACGTTCAGCAATAATATTATCTACTAAAGAAAACATAGATTGGATATCATGCTGAAATTGACGTTTCGTTCTCCACATGAGTTTGTCTTCTATATCCAGCCGCTGCAATTGGTGCATTGCCTCATCTAGAGCACGGCTCATGCTAGTGATAAAAGGATGAGGGGTCTCACGATAAAAGCTATTAAATCGGTAATTAAAACCACATAGACCAATTGTATCTAACGTAAGGCGAGTCATATCCTCCGGAACATCTACGTCTTCATTCGGATTAAGCCGTGCCCATTTTTGAACGAGTTGTACAGCAAGATCGACCATCATGGCATGGTAATCTTTCATTGCCCGTTGGCTAAATGTAGGCATCAAAATATTATGAGCTTTTTTCCAGTTAGGCTCGTGAGTCTCGCTAGTAAATAATCCGTCTCCAGCAAAGGCACGAACCTTTGCCAAAGCACCCTCTATGCTTTTATCGAACCGCGTTTCGTCACAAACTTCTGCTACCAGTTCATGTCCAGAAACGACAATTATGGCATCACTTAAAGTTTGAATTCGAAAAATGGGACCATACTCTTCCGCCAGCTTAATAAACGATAGAGTCGGTTTATCTTTATCGATTAATGGGAGATTACCCAGCGGTCCATATGTTTTCGGCTGGGGAATGGCAGATACTTTTTTTTCCATTTAAAACACCCTTTCAAAAAAGCATGAAATAGCATATCCCATTTAATAAAGAGGAAATAGCAACTAATTGCCTGGGATACAGATATGTAATTGATTACCTTATTTTATCTTTTCCCTAACTATTCATGATTATGATATTGAGTATAAGCTTGGCAATTAGATTTATAAATTGTAGAAAAATACTAAATTAAAATGAAGCGAATAAATATAATTGGAGCCTTTTAATATTGGTGTTAAAAGATAAGCTAAAATTATAATGTTTATGAGAATTTGCAAACGGATCTCATCTCTTGCATTTGTTTATAAAACGATCATTTTGATTTATTTTCTTCTAAAACACCCCAAAATAGAGAAGTTGACGAGCTTAAGATTGTAGTATTCGAAAAATCAGTAGTTTAGTTAAACCAATACGATAAGCAAGTATACCGTGTTACTAATGAAAGAGGACCTGATATGAACGTCAGGTCCTCTTTCACTATATATAATTATTTCACTGCTTCTTTCAGCTCTTTTCCAGCTTTAAATATCGGCGCCTTAGCAGCAAAAAAACTTGTAGGAATCATTATCTAGCGTTTTATTCTTCTCTACCGATTTAACTTCTCGACAGCTTCCGCACTTGTATCTACACGTTTAACGAAAAAAACTAATAGTAGTGCAACAACATTCATGCCAAGCGCTACATAGAATGAATATTGAATTCCGGATAATAAAGCCTTCTGAGTTAACATTGCCTTCGTAGCCTCTGTGAAGGTTGTTGGATCTACATCAGCCATTAGACTTTCAGCTTTTGTTTTTGTTACAGAATTCATAATCGTAACAAGAATAGCAGTACCAATCGAACCGGACACTTGTTGAGCTGTATTATTAACAGCCGTACCGTGCGGGTTTAAGCGAGTTGGCAATTGATTAAGGCCATTTGTCATAAGTGGCATCATCACCATCGCCATCCCAAACATCCGCAATGTATAAATAAGAATAATATGTGTGTGACTAGAGTCGAGTTGCAGGTTTGCTAGCATATAAGTTGAAACGGCTGTAATGGAAAGTCCTACTATACCAAGAATACGAGGACCATATTTATCAAATAGTTTACCTGTAATTGGTGACATAATCCCCATTATTACCGCACCTGGAAGCATCATCAGCCCAGAGCTCAGCGGTGAAATACCCCGGACGTTTTGTACATAAGCTGGGGTTAAAATCATCCCCGAAAACATGGCCACTGCGTTGACAATTGCAATTACAGACGCAAGTGCAAACATTGGGTACTTGTAAACACGTAAATCCAATAACGGCTCATCCATTTTTAATTGGCGGATAATAAAAGCAATTAGGGCAATAGCGCCTATGATTAAGGTTGTTAAGACAACTTTATTTGTCCAACCATCGGAGCTCGCAGAACTGAATCCATATAACAAACTGCCAAAACCGACAGAAGATAATAGTAATGAGAGATAATCAAGTTTTGCATTTTTGTTTTGTTTCATGACATTCTCAGATTTCCAAATCCCTAACAGTAAGCTAATGATTGCTAACGGTAAAATCATTTCAAAAAGCAAACGCCAGTCATAATACTCTACAATATAACCTGATAGTGTCGGTCCAATTGCTGGAGCTGTAATCATAACTAGTCCAAAAATCCCCATTGCTGTTCCCCTTTTTTCTCTTGGAAAGCTTACTAGCATAATATTCATTAACAAAGGCCCCATAACTGAAGAGCCTGCCGCTTGAACCATCCGACCAGTAAGTAATAAACCAAAATTCGGCGCTACAGCCGCTAAGGCAGTACCAAGAATAAAAATCAACATAGATGTAATAAATAGGCTTCTATTCGAGAAACGCGTTATTAAAAATGCTGATGCCGGAATTAATATACCACTTACAAGCATATACCCTGTAGAAAGCCACTGGATCGTTGAATAATCTTGAATGTCTAAATCTTTCATTATTGATGGCAAGGCTACATTTAAAAGCGAGTTATTTAGAAATGAAACAAATGCCCCAATAAAAAGAATTACAAGCATTAAATATGGTGGTTTTCTTTTATGTAATGTTTCACTCATATATTTAATTGCCCCTTCATTATAAATTTCATTGATTCGTTTAAATCGTTTACATATTTGCACAAGAAAACATTACCCTTGCAGTATTTTGCCAAACTCTTCGAATGGATATTCTCTTTTTAGCAATTCCACTTGCCCAACATAACATTTTAAAATCTTTTTTTTGATTAAACCTTTATAAAAACGTTTGTTAACGGAATTTAAATTAGGCTGAAATATATAAAAGAAGCGACTGAAAATACCCTTCTAAAATAAAGTGAAACTTTAAATCAACAAGGCCACACACCTATTCCTTTAAATACAGGCTTGTAGATCTAGTTATGTAACCATCCATAAAAAGGAATATTACATAGGCTAAGTCTAACATTACATTTTTAAAGTGAGGAGAATAAGCGTATGCACCAATATTGGTATTTGAATTCAAAGGGAAACGGGGAACAATATACTAACCAAATTTCATTATATTCACAGCCCGAAATAACTAAATCTGAGGTAATGAATGATTTGAAGATTCCTGAGAATTGGAGTTACCGAGTCTATCCAGTTAGTTGGGATTCATCAGCCAATTATACGGGATTCACTCCCCAACCCCCTCCCTTCTCTTGGGGGGAACCAATCAATTATGCAGGGATAATGCCACAAGGTCACCCTACTAATTGGCCTCCATTACCAGGTCATGCAGGTTTTAATTTTCAAAAACCTCCCTTCCCCTGGGCCCAACCATTCAATCATACAGGGATGTTCGCACAAGGTCATCTTGCCGCTTTATTATCTCCGCCAGCTAAGCCTTTTCATATCAATACCAATAACTCGGGTGTTTTTGGAAACCCTCCAGGATGGGGTAGTCCGTGGGCCCCAATGGGATGGGGAAATAACGGAGGTAACGGTCAGCTAGGAATGCTTGGAAACTTATTTACAGCAGGAAAAGGCACCATGAGTGGAATAGGAATGATTAGTAGTCTAATCGGGATGGGGAAGTTCTTCTTTTAGTTAATTAGAACAGGAGAATGTGGCTGTAGCTTTAATCAACCACATTTAAGGACAGTAATCTCCCACCTAACTTCCTAGCATAGCATTCGCGGAAATTTTAGGTGGATATGTATTGTTACAAGTTACTGTTTTACTTTGAGTGCTCCTTTACTTTCTTATCAAGTGCCTTACTATAAGCATCTTTGTTTTCCTGCGATAACTCATAAATTGCTTTTTTCCAATGCTCTCCGTCTACACCTGATAAAAATTCAGTACCTTTCATTGTAGCTTCTTGAACCTTCTGTTTATCTTCTTTACCAGCATCCTTAATTAACTTCGTTGCTTTTCTTGCCTCTGTTACCCCTTCTTGTATGGATTTGTGAATGTCTTTGTATGTATCAGGTACTTTTATGTGTTCCATATTGTCTAAAATTTTATCTATCTCGTTTGATGTTTTTAAAACAGCTTTTGCTTTTTCTTTGTCCTTTAAGGATTCTCCTAAGTTTAGTAATAGTTCATCCTTCTTAAATTGGAACTCTACCACTTGCTCACATATGTAGTACGGATACTGTTGTTCGGAAAGTACTGTTTTCGTTATTGCTTTACTAGTTTGCTCAGTCTTATGAGTAGAATCTTTATCTCCTGCCTCGCATCCGACTAACAGCATAAATGGAACTGCTAACGTTACTAGTTTCTTTGCTCTCATTATGTATTCTCCTTGTAGAAATTATTGTAAGTAATTAACATATCAAACTATAACATACATTACATTATGGTTCACTTCCATTACGCTTTTAAAATGCAAAATAAGAATACACCCCATAAGCCGCAAATAAGATTAATAGAATAGAAATGCCGAGTACTGTATATAATCCATTTTAAATTTGAATTCATATCATCCTCCTACCTCTCAATAATTCCAGTATATAACAAAAAAGCATTGGATACCCAATGCTTTTTACACTTACGCAAATAAAGAAGTATTCGCATATAAAGCTGGTGAACCACCTGAATGTACGAATAAAATATTGTCTTCCTTATTAAATTTACCTTTTCTAATTAAGTCGATTAATCCCGCTACCGCCTTACCTGTATACACTGGATCAAGTAAAATACCCTCTGTTTTCGCAAGTAACTGAACTGCCTCTACCATTTCCGGCGTTGGTAACGCATAGCCTGGTCCTACATATTCATCAAAGCACGTAACAGCGTCGCGCGAGATAAAGTTTGGAATACCAACATGTGCTGAAGTTTCATCTACAAGTTTTGCTACTTTCTCTTCTTGCTCAGCTTTTCCTCTACTTACGTTGATTCCAATTACAGGAATGTGGCTTTGTGTTCCAGCAAAACCAGTAATTAAACCAGCGTGCATACCAGCGCTACCACTTACACAAACAACTGAACTGAAATCAATTCCTTGTTCAAATGATTGCGCCATAATTTCTTGCGCACAAGCAACGTATCCCATAGCACCCGTAGGGTTTGATCCACCAACTGGAATTACATATGGTGTATTACCTTTTTCACTTACTTCTTTTGCTACTTTATGCATTTCTTCCATCAGGTCTGCTCCGTTCGGTACAACAATGACATTTTCAGCACCTAATAAGTGATATAAGAAATAGTTTCCGTTAAAGTCTCTCTTCTCTTCTGGCTCAAGCCCTTCCTCTAATACAAGGATACATTTCATTTTTTCTTTTACCGCAGCTGCCAGTGTGAGGCGGCAATGATTTGACTGAATACCACCAGCTGTAATTAACGTATCTGCACCATTTTCCTGTGCATCCGCAACTAAAAATTCTAATTTTCTCGTCTTATTGCCACCAGCTGTTAAACCAAGTAAATCATCTCGTTTAAAATAAATAGTCGGGCCACCAAGTGCTTCAGAAAAGTTGTTTAACTTTTCAATTGGTGTATATGATTCTGTATATTTTTTTCTCGGGAATTTAGCTAAATTCATTGTAACGCTCCTTTTGTACTTCTTTCACAATATATGTAACGTTACTATTATTACACGTAAAAATGGTGAAGTCATCTTTCTCGGTTAAAAATGTATTAGAATTTCGTTTTGATAAGTAAAACCGTATTAATGATTTTAACTTAATTACGGTACATGAAATTTATATCAACAATTTTTTAAATATATCGTTCATTCCTTACAATATATCAACGATTTTTCAAATATATCTATCGTAACTTGCAATATATCAACGATTTTCTTAATATATCGATCTATCGACAAAAAACGACAGACAGGCAACCCCTTTCTCATCAACAAAAAAAGAGCCCACACATTCAAATGCAGACTCCCTCCAATCACTTATTTATCGAAAAACGAAGTAACTGTGTTAATCCCGGCTCTAAATTCATTTCACCTTTATGGCGTACATATACCACTTTATCCCCATCAAATTTCGGAGGGTTTGCTTTACTATACGTATGCCACTCATTCGTTCCTTCTATAGAATACTCCATATATTCAGTTGCACCGACAATTATATTTTTACGATCATCTGCCGTTACATTTGGTGCCATCTGCGCAATTTTTGAATCACTAATTAATAACTTCTTTATATCCTTATCACGTTTGTAATCGTAAGCTGTCACAATTACATCGTTACCATATGCTTTCACTTGTAACCCTTGTTTAAATGAATAGCCATCTGGAGCAGTTTTCTCTCCTCCATTTGGTCCTGCTGACATCCAGCCTGTTTCAATCCCGCCCGTATTTACAACAGTGAAACCTTTTTCATCTCCGCCTTTAATTTTCTTTTTACCAGCCCAGTCAGGTAAGTTTAAATCCCAATGCGTATGACTCGTGAAGAAAACAACTTGCGGATAGTCTTTTAATATATCGTACAATTTATCCACGTTTAAATAATCTTGTAAATACGGCGATTGTCTTGATCCAGATACCGTATCAGGTAAAACGTGATGAGAGAAAATAAAGATTGGCTTATTTTTATCTTTTTGACTATACTCTTCTAAATTTTGTTTTAACCAACCTAATTGCTCATCACTCATATATACTTCGTCCCACATTTTTGAATCGTGGTATTTCATATATTTTTCAGTTCCTAAAAATAGAAGCGGATACCCATCTAATTCTTTTTTATGATATACCTTTTCTTGTCCACTAAATTTCAGATAGCGGTTAAATAAAGTTTCCTCAGTTACACCATTTGGCCATGTACTTTGAGAGAGTTTCCCATCTGCTGTCCATTTCCCAGCATAAAACTCATGATTCCCAACAGTAGACCATACATTTTCTGGATGCTTATTTTTATTTAACACACGCTTTACATCATCATATTGTGACTGTTGTCCAGTTGGCGTTATATCCCCATTCATAATAAGCGCTCTAGAAAGTGGCGTCACTTTGTTCATATCTTTTAGCACATGATCAAAATCCCCTAAATCCCCTTGAATATCACTAATAACGTTAAAAGTTGTAGCTGATTTCCGGACTTGCTCTTTCCCTTCCGCATGTGCTGAAAACGTCGGTAATAATGCCGCCATAACTGCTAATGAAGCAACTGTCTTTTTCATACAAATTCTCCCCCTAATAATAGAATGTACAAACTGACATGTTCTGCTTTCTCTTAGGTGCTTGTCCAATTCACATTATAGGGGGAGATTGTAAAGATTAATGGAGTAAAAATTTAAGTGTTTTTTAAGAGATTTTGTCTTTTTTACACGCCCCATTTAACAATTAACACTAATTTTTCTATTAACCTACTAATATTAACTGAATGTAAATTTATACGATAAATCACTTCGTTTAATATGTTGTGTTTTAATTTCCTTTACACAATTTCAATAAAGTACTTTACCATTTTAAATTCTCTTCATTAATCCTCAACTTCTATTCCAGCCTGTTTTAATGGTTCTAATACTTTCGGGTAACACATTGAAATATATTCCACTGTTTTTAAATTTTTTAGATTTTGAAATCCTTCAACAGATATAACATCAAATAAACTGTCTTCACCGTCCCAATCAGGCTTTAAAATATGATAAATTTCATTCCCACCATCAAAGCAAAGGGACTCAATCTTTTCCAAATCACTTATTTCCAAAGTTAACGCTTCTAAAAAAGCTTTGATTTCAACAATTGGCCCAGCTCCTGAATACCATTCAAAATAATTCGTATGCTTTTCTATTAAGTCTTTCAATTCTTTTAGAAATAGTGGCTCTTTATCTAATAAAGCTTCAATTACTACTAACTTAAAATTAAAATCCTGAAACATTTTACTCTTCCTCATTTTAAATTCCTCCAATGTTATAACATCCTTGTCCAAATTATTATAAGTAAAACATATCCAATTGCAGCTTCTTTATTTCTTTCAATATCACATTAAAAAGGGATATGCTTAATTGCATGTCCACAATCGAGAAAATATACATTATACATATTTTCTTACTAATTATATTCTTTATATACTTACCTTCGCTTCTCTAGCATCTTGTTTCTTAATTAAGTCTAAGTAAAAATGCGAGACAGTTGTGTTGTAATAAGGGGAAATGAATATGAATGACAGATTAAATGTAAACATGCCTATAAATGCAGTTAATAAAAACCAACCAATAAAAGATAACCAAAGAACAAATAACTTGAACTTATGTCCTTTCATTATTCTTTTACTCTCCCTTAATGCTTCACTTGCTGTATAATCCGGATTCTCTATTAAAATATAATATGCCATTGAATAAGAAAAATATTTAATAATACCTGGAACAATTAATAACAGACTCCATAAAAATAGAAAAACAGCCTGCAACACTCCTAATTTCATTGATTTACACAAATTATTTTTCCTAAACCCCACAAATACATCGTCCACCTTAGCATCTTCATTTTTACCTAAGCATAAGGTGAAAACAGAATACCCATAATTAAAGATACCTTGTATGACACTGTAAATTAAGAAACAAATCAGTCCTATAAAAAAATAACTTAGAATAAGTAAAACTAGTGCTGTTAGATCTACTTGTAGTTGCCCACCCATTGAATAAATAAAGAAAACATCCAAACCAATTATCCCAATAAACAAACCAAATATTAAATATATAAAACTAGCGATTGCTGATGCACTTAAAGTTGGTACAAAATAGTATAACGCCGATATCCCTATACTTACTCCCCATTTCCCATCTAACGAATTAAGTGCTGCTTTCTTTAAATTTCTTATCAAACTTGCATCCTCCTTTTTTCCATATTTTAGCCAATAAAAATTTTACAAATAAAAAACTTGTAGCAAGCCCCACTACAAGTTCTTTTAGCTAAACATTTTAGCTTATCAAAACAAAATATACCTTCTACACAATCGGGGGTAATTTCTAAAATATGGTTTATTAAAATCATTATATAACATAATCATGGATTTTTGTTGAATATTCTATGTTTTCCGACAAATATACCCGAAACTCTTCCTGATGTTCATTTAGATATAATAACTTATATAGCAATATATTTTTCATTATCTTTCCCAATAAACCCTATCCTCTTGTTTTCCACAAAAAAGCACAGAGATTCCTCTCCATGCCTACTAACCTCTACCTCTTCACCGCATGCACATAATGCACCGTCTCAAAAGCTTCTAAATAATCATTTCTTCCTTCAAAATACAATGTATTTATATCCTCTGGTGATAAATGCTCATAAATAAGTAAGCCCACCTTCTCTAACAGTGCTTCCATTTCGGCATAAGAATAACATGATTTCATCGGTTCTCCGCCTACCGCAGCCATTTTCACCATGTTTTCAACTCGATTGGATAGTCCTTTTTTCGTAAATAAGTTTTCATCGGGATAATCGAAAACGATAGAACTCCCTACTGGAACTATCTCGAACAAGCACTCTATTAAACTAGCAAGCTCCTTTTTCGTTAAATAGTACGTAACACCTAAAAGGCTAAAGAAAGTCTTTTTATGTTCAAATCCTTCAGTCTGTAACTGTTCATAGGAAATTCCTTTCGTAAAATCCATCGAAACAAAATGAAGGTGATTTGGAACTTCAAGTTCTACTTCTTTTATTCTTTCCTTCTTAAACGCCTGCGTAGAAGGATGATCCACTTCAAATATTTCTATTTTATTTTCTAATTCTCGGTGTCTAAAACTGAACGTATCTAAGCCTGCACCGAGTATGACGTATTGTTTCGCTCCTAATGTAATTTCACGTAGTAATACTCTTTCACAATATGCGGCACGTACTAAAGGTGTTGGTGATAACTGAACTTGCGTAATCCATTTTAATATTTCTTTTGGATTGTCTTGAAACTGCTCTGCAATGTCTGTATTGAAAAAGTGAATCCCTTGAACCATGTTCGTTTCAATATTGTTACGTTCTTTTTGTGAAATGAAATCTTTAGCTACATAATCATCAAAGATTTTAGGATTATCAAATTCACTATGATACGCCCTTCCGAAAGCTGATACTAACGACGTTACACTTGCTTCACCTTGTTTCACGCACATACACTCTCCTTCATTTTCACAACAAAAATAGGGTTCCCCTGGCCAGGAGAACCCTATTATACACCATATTTTTAAATTGGTAAATTATAGCATAAATAAGTTTTTTTGTCAAGTTTTCACCCTACTAATGCTCCAACAATTTGTGTAATCTCTAGCAGGAAGATTTCGATCTACACCGAATATTCCAGTTCATAACAATACAAATGGAGGGCGTCATGAAAAGATTAGTCATCATTACAGTTGGAAAAACACACAGTGGAAAAACTACATTTGCAAAAGAGCTAGAAACAGAGTTGCCTAATTCTTTTATTATGGACCAAGACAACCAAGCTGAATCACTACATGAAGACGTAGTAGATCCTGTAGAAAATGAAGCTGATTATTTGCTTGTTATTCGTAATAGTAAGGATGTAAACTCTACTATATTAAAAATTATTCATATCGCTAAAGAGTACTCCCCTATCCGAAATAAGAGATTATAAAAATTACATAATCATAGATTATTATGCAAATACTTCCTCTAGGCGGCGCAGATGGTATATAATGATGGAAGAATCTACTTCTATATGCTCAATTTTACACAAAACAGCTCATGCATATGAAAGAAAAGAGGTACAAAAATATGAAAACAAAACAAACAATTGCTGTGTCTACACTAGCTTTAGCAATGATTGCTGGCGCGAACTCTGCTCATGCGGAAGTAAATGATGCTACTCCTCAGCAAAGTACGGGAGATCGATTAGCTGAAATTAAGCAACATAAACAAGAGTTAGATGCGAAATTACAGCAACACAAAGAAAACGTGGATCAAACATTCAATGAACTTAACAAGGTTAAGGAAAATGTTGATACGAAGGTGAATGAACTACATGAACGTAAACAAGTTGCTGATGAAAAAATTAACGAAGTTAAACAGCATAAACAAGAACTAGATGCAAAAATTCAGCAAGACAAACAAATCGCCGAAGATAAAATCGCGGAAATAAAAGAGCATAAAAAACAAGTAGAAGATAAAGTTGCTGAAGTAAAAGAACATAAGCAAAACATCGATCAAAAGGTTAATGAACTTAAGGAAGTAAAAAAACAAGTAGATGAAAAATTAGCTGAGTTAAAGAAAGCGAAACAAACTGCTGAGGACAAACTTGCTGAGTTAAAAGAAAACAAGCCGAATACTGGTAACACGTTAGAGGAACTTAAGAAAATTAAAGGCAATTTAGACAGTCTTTCCGCTAACTTAGAACTAGCTAAACAAGATGTGAAAAACAAAC